>CAZZKU010000008.1:0-14989 GCA_964654635.1 uncultured Piscirickettsiaceae bacterium
ATTGGTCATAAGTTTTATTTATTTAATATTTTAAAGCTATATAATAGCCATTTTAAAATTATAGTCGGCAATAAATTTTATGGATTCTACCTTAATAATTCCTAGTATCTTTTTAATTGTTGGTTTGGTTTTACTGGTATGGAGTTCCGATATTTTTATTGACGGTGCAGCCAGCATAGCCAAACACATGTCTATTTCGCCACTCATTATTGGTGTTGTAGTGCTAGGTTTTGGTACATCTGCTCCAGAAATATTAGTCGCTGCTCTAGCTTCTATTGATGGCAGCCCAGGGCTGGCAATTGGTAATGTCATTGGTTCTAACATTGCTAACATTGGTCTAGTCTTAGGGGTTACCGCCATCATAACCCCCATTGCAGTTAAATCTTCTTTATTAAAACGTGAATTTCCAATTGTATTAGGTATCTCAATTATCGGCTTATTATTGATGCTTGATAGTGATTTAGACACCACCGATGGAATTATTCTACTTGCCCTACTAATCATAGTCATGATCTGGATGATAAAAGCCAACAAGACAGTTGATCCAACCGATTCTCTAGTAGAAGATTCAGAACAAATAGTTGAAGAAGTAAAAGAAATACCCTATAAAAAATCTATCTTCATGCTAATTGGTGGCTTAATACTACTAATAATTAGTGCCAAACTAATGGTTGATGGAGCAGTAGATATTGCAAAATTCTTCGGTGTTTCCGATATAATTATTGGTTTAACCATTATCGCCGTCGGCACAAGCCTTCCAGAACTAGCCGCCGCTATCACTGCCGCCAAAAAAGGCATGGCAGACCTAATGATTGGTAACATTTTAGGTTCCAACATATTTAACCTACTAGCCGTATTAGCAGTACCTGCCATACTCGCCCCTTCAACCCTTGAAAAATCTACCTTAATGCTAGACTACCCAACTATGTTGGCACTTACTTTAGTTATGCTTATGGTTGCCCTGCCTAGAAAAGGCAAGGCCATGATAAGCCGAACCGAAGGAGCTTTATTGTTATTAATCTTTGTTGGCTATATGGTGTTTCTATACTTCAGAGCGACCGCAGGTTAAAAACCCTAAAATCGCCAGGGGTGATCCCTAGTAAGGACACCACCCCTGGCGATTTTTACCCTAGAGCATAAAAAGGTTTTTATCATTAAATTAGTAAAAAAATCAACTCATATTCTGATACATGTCAACCCAAATCCCTACTTAGAAACTGACTCTAAAATGGACCATTAAAATTTTTCACTAAGCTTAAACCTATTAAATGAATCGGATAGGCATTAATTTCTTGTAACCAGCCTTTTATTGAACGCTGGTTTTTATCTAAATAATTTGAAATTATCGGTTGTTGGCTCGCGTCAATAGATAGGTGTGCGAAGTGTTTTTGCTGGCCTTGCTGCAAATAACCCGTTTTTGTTTTAGCGATGCTTAACATCAAACTAATATAATTGTCTGGCACTAATGCGGAATCAACTGGATATACCAGCCACCTTGCTATATTCTCTTGTTGATGTTTTTTTAGGACACTTTCAATACCTGCTAAGGGACCACTGTAATCAGCTCTTTCATCAGTAACTACCGCATAGCCTAACTTTTCATAATCTGCTAAATTTCTATTGGCACTTATTACTAATTTGAAATCTATTTCAGCTATTTTTTGTAGCTGTTGCTCTAACTGTTCTATAACAATTTTTATTAAGGGATTGCCATCATATAAACACCAGCCCTTATCTTTACCGCCCGCTCTGGCGCCTTTTCCTCCCGATAAAATAATTATACCTACTCGCAATCTCTTGCTTCCCACAATTGCCTAGCCTTAACTAAAGATGGCTCAATCGTTATGTTTTCTAATAACATTAAAGCGACTGCGGTAGTTGCTATAACGGCATGTTTTCCATATAAATCAGAAGATTTTCCTTGCCATAAATTAAGCACATCTTCAACTTTCCATTCTTTAGGGCGAGCATTTCTATCGATTATTGCGGGCAGGGTTACATCTTGAAATTGGTCGCTTAAATGGTCAGAAAAATATAAGTGGGTTAGTGCATCTGGGCGAATTTCTGGTTCACCGCCCTCGCCTTTAAAAACTAAGTTTTTTTGTGTACCGTTTAAAGATGATGCTCCGTGATGTAAATTTTCTACCCCTTTATGGTAAATCCCTTGTATACAATTATTAGCATTAAGTGGGTTTAACAATTTTACTGCGGTATTAAAAATCGTTCTCACTCCTAGCTCTTCTTTTAGGTGTAAGATATTTCTTAATTGCGGGGCAAAGTTTTGTAACGGTAAATAAACCAATTTAGACTGTGCGACTAGTTTTTTGGCATCTGCTATTGATTTTGCTTGCTTATAACCCAGTTCTGTTAAAAATAAATCAATATACTTACGGTTTGCAAACTGACCAGAATCACCATGCAACAATACTTTATAACCATAGTTTACCAATAATTTTATTGCCAGTAAAAAATAAGGTGGGTAACGCCATTTACCAGCATAAGCAGAAAAGTCTAAATCAATATTGTCAGTAGATGTTTTTACAATAAACTTAGCTCTAATTGCACTAACAAAACCTTTTAGTTCGTCTTGAGTTTCACCATTCGCCCGTATTAACAATAAAAAAGCACCAACCTGCCTATCCGTTACCTCTTCTGCTAACACCATTTTCATTGCCTGTTCGGCTTCTTTCTGCGTAAGTGTACGTCGACCTTTAGGGCCTTTGCCTAATATTCTTAAATATTCACTAAATGGGTGGTCTGCCATGTTTTTACTCTATGTTTCTGCTCTAGTTTGTAGGTCTCAACCTATCTCTAACCTTAATAACTTCACCAACTATAATTAAAGCCGGTGGTTTTATTTTAGTTTCTTTAATCGTTTCTACCATATTTTCTAGGGTACAAATGGTTTCTTTTTGGTTAAGGGTCGTACCGTTTTCAATAATAGCTACTGGGGTGTCTGGGTTCATGCCTTGCTCTAATAGACCCTGTTGTATTTTGGGGGAGTTTTTAATACCCATGTAAAATACCATAGTATCGCCAGAATTAGCCAAGCGGGCATAGTCAATTGCCTTTGCTCCTGCTTGTTGATGCCCTGCAACCAGTGCTACTGATTGTGAAAAATCTCGATGAGTTAGCGGAAAACCTGCATACATTGAACAACCCGCCGCCGCGGTAATACCTGGTACTACTTGATAGCTTATATTATTTTTTACTAAAAACTCTGCCTCTTCTGCTCCACGCCCAAAAATATATGGGTCGCCACCTTTTAGCCTTGCAACTCTTTTACCTTGCTTGGCTAAATCTACCATTAACTGCCCAATATCTTCTTGCTCTAGTGCATGGTATTTTTCTTTTTTACCAACATAAATTCGTTCGGCTTCTCGCCTTGCCATGTCAACAATTTCTATCGGTACCAGGCGGTCATATAAAATAACATCTGCCTGTTGCAATAACCGTAAAGCTTTAAAGGTCATTAAATCAGGGTCACCAGGACCTGCTCCAATTAAATATACTTCTCCACTTGGCTCTACCTGCCCATTTTCTACTACTTGTTGTATTTTATACTCTAAAATTTGTTCTGCTTCATTAAACTTACCATGTACTGCTTTATCTATAAAAGAGCCATCTAGTAGGTTTTCCCAAAAAGCTTTTCGACCATCTAAGCTGCTAATAGAATTTTTAACTTTTTGGCGATAACGACCGACCAGGTCTGCCAATTTACTAAAGCCTGACGGAATCATAGTTTCTAGCCTAGCTTTCATTAACCTAGCTAGAACTGGTGACCTGCCGCCTGTAGAAATAGCGATTGTCATAGGATTTCTATCGACGATTGCTGGTAAAATAAAATCACAATATTGGGTTTGATCGGCTACATTTACGGGGATGTTTTTTTGTTGACAGTATTGATAAACGGCTTGGTTAACGCTCTGCTCATCCGTTGCCGAAATAACATATTTTGGTGGGGTTAAATTTGCAAGAATTTCTGCCGAAAAAACACCCATTTGCCAAACTATTTTGCCGTTTGCTAAATGATGTTTCATTTCTGTTTTTAACTTAGGAGCGATAACGGTAACGATTGCTCCTGCTTGAATAAATAAATCAGCCTTACGAGCGGCAACTGCACCACCACCTACAATTAAACAATGTTGTTGTTTTATATTTACAAATATAGGCAAATAGTCCAATTTTTATATCTCCCGTGTAAAGTTTTATGTAACTATTCAGCATCAGAGCGTAACTGCTCAGATTGCCCCTGAAATACTTCAGGTCAAGGCACAAAATGTGAGTTTACAAGTGTAAATGACCATTTTGCAACGCAGAGATGGAGTATTTCAGGGGTGAGCTGAGTAGTTACAGTTTTATTTTAATTCTTTAGCTATTATATCTGTTAGCTCTGGTATGCAACTTCCGCAATTGGTTCCTGCTTTAATTGCTAGCCCTATTGCTTCGGGCGTGGTAAGTTTATTTTTGTGTATTGCCTCTACGATGGTATTAATACCGATACCAAAGCAAGAGCAAATTATTTTACCAACATCTTTTGCCCCAGACTTTTGCCCTGCTAGTAAATTTAAGCGGGTTTTCGCGTCTATTTCATATTCACTAAATATTGAACCTAACCAGGATCTAGTCGGCAATTCAGTAGAAGGTGCTATAAATAAAACATTTTGTAACCGACCATCAACCATACTAGCACAGCGATAACGCTTACCTACTTGGTCTTTATAGTCAATAAATTCGACATTTTCTTTACTGTTTAAGCTTAAAATTTCTTTTGCCCAGTTGGCCATATCTTCTATGTTGCCAATTTCACTTTCGCTAGAAATCTCATAACGATAAAATTTCTTGCCTTTAATCTTAACCCAGTAATCTAAATTTTCGGTGTTAATTTCATTTTTAGTCAAAATGAAACCATGCCATTTTGCATTATAGGGCGAGACCGCAACAGGTGAATGCTTAAACTCTGGCTGCCCAGATAAAGGGTCACTTAAAGAAGGAATCAGTACATCGACCCTGCCTTGGCTTGCGTATTGGTCTGTCCAATGGATAGGCGAAAACACACTGCCTTTGCGTTGCCCTTGTTCAATTTTAACCCGTACTACAAGTGTACCTAGTTGGTTGTGTACTTTGGCTAGCTGCCCTTCTTTTAAATTCTTGTTGGCAGCATCTTCTGGGTTTAAAGCCACATAAGGTTCATCGGTATGAGCCAGTAATTTAGGGGTTTTGGCAGTACGTGTCATGGAGTGCCATTGGTCACGTACTCTGCCGGTATTTAATATAAAGGGATATTGTTTACTGGTCGCAACCAAAGGGGCTTTAGGCGTAATCGCTATAAATTGTGCTTTAGAGGAAGCGGTGAAAAAATGATTGTCGGCAAACATTCTTTTCGTGCCTTGTGGTGCTTTGCTATTTAATGGCCACTGAAAGGAGCTTAAATCGGCATATTCTTGTTCGGTAATATTGTCTAGTAAAGATATATCAAAATCACGTTTTCCGTTGTTTTCAAAGCCCGATAAAGCAGCGTATTCTTTAAATATATCGACTTCAGTTTTATAATTAAACTGTTTTGCAAAGCCCATTTTATGAGCTACTTGGGTCAGTATCCACCAATCTGCTTTGGCATTATCTGGCCCGTCCATAAATTTACGTTGGCGTGAGATGGTTCGGTCAGAATTGGTTACCGTGCCATCGATTTCACCCCAGGTTAAAGCAGGCAACAATACATCGGCTACTTGAGTGGTATCGGTGTTTTGCATACAATCGGACACCACCACCATTTCACAACCTTGCAAGGCTTTTTTAACTGCGTCGGCATTGGGCATGGATACCACGGGGTTAGTGTTCATTATCCAAATAGCTTTAATTTTTTTACTGCCGACCGCTTCAAACATATCAATGGCTTTTAAGCCATTTTGTTGTGCCATATTTTGAGCATCCCAAAATCGACTTACTTTATCAATATTTTCAGGCTTACTAAAATCCATGTGTGCCGCTAGTTGGTTGGCTAACCCGCCTACCTCTCGTCCACCCATTGCGTTGGGTTGACCGGTAATAGAAAAAGGCCCCATTCCTTCACGACCAATTCGCCCCGTTACTAGGTGGCAGTTAATAATAGCGTTGGATTTATCTACTCCTGAAGAGGATTGATTAACCCCTTGCGAATAAAGGTTAATCATTTTGTCGTTTTGCACTGACCAGTCAAAAAATTGCTGTACATCTTCAACTTTTAGCTCGCATTGTTTGGCAGTTTCTTCAACAGAACCTTGTAGCTTATTGGCAATTTCAAGTGCAGATGCAAAGCCTTCTGTGTAGTTGGCAACATAATCCGCATTAAATGCAGAGGATTTTGCCAGGTAAGAAAGTAAGCCGTTATAGAGAACCGCATCGGTTCCTGGCTTTAACGCGAGGTGTAAATCAGCCACATCGCAAGTGGCTGTTTTTCTAGGGTCAACCACCACTATTTTCATATCTGGACGAAGACGTTTAGCGGCAACAATGCGTTGGTAAACTATTGGGTGCGCCCAAGCAGCATTTGAACCGACAAAAGTTATCATCTCGGCCATGTCTAAATCTTCATAGCTACAAGGAACGGTATCTGAACCAAACGCTCGCTTGTAGCCAATTACCGCAGATGCCATGCACAATCGGGAGTTGGTATCGATGTTAGCACTGCCCATAAAACCTTTCATTAGCTTATTGGCAACGTAATAATCTTCAGTTAAAAACTGCCCAGAAACATAAAAAGCAACTGAATCGCTACCGTGTTTTTTAATAATCTCGGAAAATTTATCGGCTACGGTGTCTAAAGCGGAATCCCAAGAAACTATTTTTCCGTTTACTTGCGGCTGTAACATTCTCCCTTCAAAATCGACAGTTTCACCTGCAGAAGAACCTTTTACGCACAATTTACCAAAATTAGCTGGGTGATTGCTTGAGCCAATGACTTTAACTTGATAAGAAGATAAAGCATCGGTTTTAACTTTAATTTTTTTAGGTGAAACGTCCATACCACAGCCTACACCGCAGTAGGGACAAGTTGTTTGAATGATTTTGCAAGTTGCTGAAGATGACATTAGTTTATAACTTTACAAAAACCGTGTTATTTTCAACTTTTACTTCATAAGTTGGAATAGAGGGAGCTTCATTATCATCAATATTTAGTCCTGTTTTTAAGCTGTAATGTTGTTTATACAAAGGAGCAGCGACCATTAGCTCGCCTTTTAAATCGCCCACCATTCCTCTGGACATAACAAATGCTTTACCAACTGGGTCAAAATTATTTAATGCGTAGACTTCTCCATCTATATAAAATAAAGCTATTTGTACTTCATTTACAAGTGCCGCTACGCCAGAATTTTTAACTAAATCTTCCACTGAACACACTTTTATAAATTCGCTCATTTTCTTCTCCTCAAGAAACTAACTCTTTTATTTCTACCGCTATACCTTCTATTTTTTCATCTTCTGTCGCGGGTCTTATTTGCCCTCTTTGTTCAACAAAGAGTTGCTCTGCTTTGGAGTCAACATTGACAAAAGAACGGAAGCGTTTTAAAAACTTCGGGTTAGAAATAGCCTGTTTCCAATCACAAGCGTAGGTTGCTCTTAAAGCTGCCATTTGAGATTCTAGCTCTGCACCAATATTTAGCGAATCGTTAATCACTACATCCTGTAAATAACTTAATCCACCTTCAAGATTATCCATCCAAGTTGCGGTTCTTTGCATACGATCAGCGGTGCGAATATAAAACATGAGTAGTCTATCAACATATCTAAAGACTTCTTCTTGCGAAAGTTTAGTGGCAAACAAATCTGCATGGCGTGGTTTCATGCCACCATTACCACAAACATATAAATTCCAACCTTCTTCGGTTGAAATTAGACCAATATCTTTAGCCTGTGCTTCGGCACATTCACGAGTACAACCTGAAACACCCATTTTTATTTTATGCGGTGAACGAATACCCTTGTAACGATTTTCTAAATCAATTGCCATGGTGACAGAATCATCTAAACCAAATCGACACCAGGTTGAACCAACACAAGATTTTACGGTTCTTAATGATTTAGCATAGGCTTGACCTGACTCAAAACCAGCATCTAACAAAGTTTTCCAAATAGCTGGTAAGTCATTCATTTGCGCACCAAATAATACAATTCTTTGCCCACCATTTATTTTGGTGTATAACTTATACTGGGAGGCTAACTGCCCTAGTACAATTAATTTTTGTGGCGTTATTTCACCACCTGGCACACGAGGAATGACCGAGTAGGTACCATCTTTTTGCATATTACCAAGGTAGTTATCGTTAGTATCTTGCAGTTGAATTTTGTCATCTTCTAAAGCGTAGCTGTTCCATAAAGAACCAAAAATACTTCCTACCGCCTGCTTACAAACTTCACAACCATGCCCTTTACCATGCTTGGCAATCAAGTTTTCAAAGGTCTTAATTTCTTCTACTTGGCAAATATGATATAGACCTTGGCGATCATGCTCAAAGTGTTCACAAATGTCGGTATTAACCTCAACACCACGATTTGAAAGTTCGCTATTTAAAACATTGGTTACCAGTTGAATACAACCACCACAACCTGTACCAGCTTGTGTGGTTGCTTTAATATCGCCCATGGTGCAACAACCTGCATCAACCGCATCAGAAATATCGCCTTTGGTTACATCAAAACATGAACAAATTTGGGCGGTAGCGGGTAGTGCATCTGGGCCAAACAAGTCTGTTCCACCGCCATCTCTGTTAGGCAAAATTAATGTATCTGGATGCTCTGGCAAGTCCATTTCATTTAACATTAACTGCAATAAATTACTGTAATCTTCGGCATCACCAACTAATACGGCACCAAGTAACCTAGTACCATCTCGTGAGACCACTATTTTTTTGTATATTTCTTCAGGACCATTTTCATAAACATAAGATAAAGCACCTTCATCAGTTCCATGTGGGTCACCAATTGAACCAACATCAACACCCATTAGTTTTAATTTGGTACTCATATCAACACCTTCAAAAGAAGCTGTTTTGGCGTTTAGTTGGTCAACCACCACTTGTGCCATGGCGTAACCTGGAGCCACTAGACCGTAAATCATGCCATCATGTAAAGCACATTCACCTATTGCATAAATATCAGGATCTGAAGTCAGGCAGTTATTGTCAATCACAATACCACCACGTGGCCCTAACTTTAAGCCTACTTGACCAGCTAAATCATCTCTTGCTCGAATACCTACCGAGAATAAAACAATATCAGTTTCTAAAGATTCACCATCGGCAAACACCATTTTATTTAAACAGTCATCGCCATCAACAATTTCTGTAGTGTTTTTACTGGTGTGTACGGTAATATCAAGGTTTTCTATTTTGCGTTTTAATAACGCCGCCCCGCCTTCATCTAGCTGTACGGGCATTAATCTTGGAGCAAACTCGACTACATGGGTTTTTAAGCCTAAATCAGTTAAGGCTTTAGCTGCTTCTAAACCAAGTAAACCACCACCAACTACAGTACCAACCTTACTTTTTTTGGCTGCTTCTTGAATCGCATCTAAATCTTCGATAGTACGGTAAACTAAACAACCATCACGATCATTGCCGGTAATTGGCGGTACAAAGCAATAAGAACCTGTTGCCATAACTAGCTTGTCGTAAGGGATTGATATACCGCTTTCAGAGGTGACTATTTTTGCTTTTCTGTCAATATCAATCGCTTTATCGCCAATATAAACAGTGACATTATTTTCTTCATAAAAACCTGGCTTAACCAAAGATAAATCTTCGGCAGTTTTGCCCGAGAAGTAAGAGGATAGATAAACTCGGTCATAAGCAACTCGCACTTCTTCACAGAAGGTGTGCACTTCAAAGTTATCGTAATGTTCGCTGGCAACCAGTTTTTCAATAAAACTATGCCCGACCATACCATTACCTATTACAACTATTTTTTGTTTACTCATCGCTCTCTCCTTCATCCTTCTTAATTTAGTTAGGTTGAAAAACCTTCGCCAAAAACCAAAGTATCCCTAAGAGTGGACACATCTTCTTGGTTGACGATTTTATCAAACACCCAATTAGAACCGCTCACATCACCAAACATAACCGCTCCTTTAATTTTGTTATTTTGTAATACTATTTTTCTATAAACATTGTTAGTTAAATCTTGATAAATCAATGATTCAGAATCTTCTGCACAATTAAAATCACCTGCTGAAAACAGGTTAATACCAGTGACTTTCAATTTGGTTGAAACAAAGCTACCTAAATAAGCTGCCGACTCCCCAACTAACACTTTAGCTAATACGCTTGCTTGCTCGTATAAAGGAGCAACCAAACCATACACCACGCCCATGTGTTCTACACATTCACCGAGTGCATAAATATTTTTTTCACTGGTCTCTAGTTGGTCGTTTACCAATATAGCTCGGTTTATTTCTAACCCTATATTTTGCCCAACACCAATGTTCGGTCTAATTCCTACTGCCATCACTACTAAATCAGTATCTATTACTGTTCCATCAGCGAGTGCGACCCCTGTTACAAATTCTTCACCAACAATACTTTGTGTTTGCCCGCCCATAACAAACTTCATTCCGCCTGCTTCTAAGCTTTTTTGTAACAAGCCGCCTGATATAGCATCCATTTGCATATTCATTAATACACTATCTAAATGGATAACGGTTACATCCATACCCAGTTTCATCAAGCCATTAGCCGCTTCTAAGCCTAGTAAACCGCCACCTATTACCACCGCTTTTTTCTTGTTCTTACTGGCTTCAATCATTTCGTTCACATCGTTCACATCACGAAAAGCAACCACCCCTGGTAATTTATGCCCTGGTACGGGGATAATAAAAGGGGTTGAACCTGTTGCAATAACCAGTTTATCGTATTCATAAATCTTGTCATTTTGGTCAGTCACGGTTTGATTAACCTTATCAACCGCAACAATCTCCGTATTAATATGTAGCTTTACATTTTTTTCTTTAAACCAATCTTCGTCATGGGTCATAATTTCAGATAAAGACTTTTCACCTGCCAAAACAGGAGACAACATAATTCGGTTGTAACCCCCTCTCGGTTCTTTATTAAAAACGCTAATTTGGTATTTGGTCGAATCTAAGTCAAGCAAGTTTTCAATAAAACGCGAACCCACCATTCCAGAGCCGATTACAACTAATTTTTGTTTCATTTCGCCTCCTTAAGGAGACACTTAAGTGTCTCCTAAAATACTGGTCGGAATTGTAGCTGATTTGGAACAAATTTGCTAACTTAATGCACTAAATGAGTGCAACTAACCAACAGTAATGATAATCACTTTTATTGGTACCTTGGTCGCTTATATTTAACACCAAACCCAACAAAAAACCCTTCTTGACCCCAAGCAAAGCAATACAAATGCCAAAAAAGAAACAGATTAACCAAGTTATTGATTTAAATAAAAAAAACAGAATAAATAAAATAAAAAATAACTTTAAACCCCAATAAAAACAAAAGAAAAGCACTAAAACGCACCAAAATAAAACAAAAACAATATTACACCAATATATCCCACACATTAAACATGGGTACAAGCTTGATTTATATAAACTTAATAAGCACTGGCATACTTCTTTCTTTAAATACAATAAAAGAGAGTTATAAACAAATTAAAGCACTCTAGCTGTGCAAAATTTTACGAAATAGGAAAGGCGATGATTAACCCTAGTAGCAATAAATTTAACCTGCTATCATTTAGTGGCAACACCCGTGTTTTACATTTAACCTGGTTAGCATTCTTTATGTCTTTTGTGGTTTGGCTAGGGCTTGGCCCGATGATGCCATTTATACAAGAAGCACTAGGGCTAACCAACCAACAAGCTAAAGTTTTATTAATATTAAATGTTGCCCTTACTATCCCAGCACGAATTATCGTCGGCATGCTGGTAGATAAATATGGTCCTAGAGTCATGTATGCAGCCATTTTATTGTTAGGTGGCTCTATAAGCATCGCTTTTGCTTGGGCTGAAACCTATGAAGAATTAGCTTTATTAAGGTTTTTATCAGGCTTCATTGGTGCAGGTTTTGTAGTCGGTATTCGGATGATTTCTGAATGGTTTCCCGCTAAACAAACAGGGATTGCACAAGGAATTTATGGCGGTTGGGGTAATTTTGGTTCCGCTGGAGCGGCACTAACCCTACCCTTTATTGCGGTTAGTTTTGGCGGTGAAGATGGTTGGCGTTATGCGATAACTTTAGCAAGCATCGCTGCCATGCTTTATGGCGTTATCTACTTCCTTAGTGTATCTGATACACCAAAAGGCTCTACCTACTTTAAACCTAAAAAAACAGGGGCAATGGAAGTAACTTCTAAAGGGGATTTGATTTTATATATTATAATGAACATCCCTCTTTATTTGGCTTTAAGCGTATTAACTTGGAAGCTTACTCCTGAAAATATGGGATTAATCACCCATGCTTCTGCGGTCTCTGTCTATTTAGCTTTAATTGCGACCTACCTTATTCAAGTATGGAAAATATGGCAAGTTAATAAACATGTACTAACCGAACCTGTTCCTGCATTACACCGTTACAAATTCAAACAAGTGGCTATTTTAGATTGGGCCTACCTAGTTACTTTTGGGACAGAATTGGCAGTGGTATCCATGCTGGCGATGTTTTATGTTTCTTGGTTTGATCTACCAAACATTACAGCGGCTTTGCTAGCGGGCATCTATCCTTTTATCAACCTAGTTGCTCGTCCTGGTGGCGGTTGGGTTAGTGATAAATTTGGCAGAAAAAGAACTTTATTAATTATATTTACAGGCATTACTGCCAGCTTTTTATTTTTAGGCATGGTTGATAAAAGCTGGTCTATTGAGCTGGTTGTTGCCATTACCATTATTGCAGGCATTTTTTCTAAAGCCGGCTCGGGGGCTGTTTTTGCAATGGTTCCTCTTGTTCAACGCAGAATGACAGGGCAAATTGCAGGTATGGCAGGAGCTTATGGCAATGTAGGAGCCGTGGTGTTTCTTACCGTTAACAGCTTGGTTGATTACGATGTATTCTTCCTTATTATTGGGTTGGTTGCCGCTTTTGTATTATCTTTAATCATCTTTTTTCTTGAAGAACCTGAAGGCACAATGACCGAAGTGTTAGCTGATGGCACGGTACAAATGATTGATGTAAAATAACCTGACTTTAGTCCTATTTAGACTTACTAACAAGGTGAAATTCAATGGCAAATCAACTCAAAGCCAACATTGCAGGTTACTCCTCTGCTGGTGTAAAACCTGAAAATGAAGACGCTATTAATTTTGCCATTCCCTTTGATGCCAGATTAGAATCCAAAGGAATTGTTTGCGTATTGGCCGATGGAGTTAGCAGTAGCGAGGCAGCTAAACAAGCCAGCAACACCGCTGTAAAAAGCTTTATTGATGATTATTATTCAACTCCAGATACTTGGAGTACCAAAAAATCTTGCCAACAGGTAGTCAGTGCGATTAATGCATGGCTTTACAAGCAAGGTCATTCTCATGCTAGCGATTTAAAAGGCTGGGTAACCACTTTTGATGCGGTTATTTTAAAATCCACCTCCATTTACATTATTCACGTGGGCGACTCTAGGGTTTACCGTTTAAGAGATAAAAAACTACTCCAACTAACCACCGACCACATTAATTGGCTTAATTCTGAAAGAAGCTACTTAAGACGAGCATTAGGCGTGGATACCACCCTACAAATTGACTTTAAGACCGATAAAATTCAAAAAGGCGATATTTACCTACAAACCACCGATGGTGTACATGAGTTTTTAAGCGAAATTGAAATTATCGAGCTATTAAGCCAAAAACAAACGGTTGATGAAAAGGCAAAGCGATTGGTTGAGAAAGCCATTGGCAACCAGTCTGATGACAACCTATCTGCTCAAGTAATTGAAATAGTACAACTGCCCAATGCGACCAAACAGGAGGTTTATGAAAAACTAGCAGAACTGCCTTTTCCACCCAAATTACAACCTGGAATGAAAATTGATGGCTTTGAAATTTTACAAGAAATCAGCAGCACTGCCCGTAGCCAAATTTATCTAGCCAGAGACATTGAAACCAAGCAAGAACTGGCTTTAAAAACCCCATCAGATAATTTTAGTGATGACCCTTGGTACTTAGATGGTTTTGTGCGTGAAGAATGGATTGGGCAACTATTAAAACACCCCGGTTTAATGAAAACCTACCAGTTTAAACGAACCAAAAAATTTCTGTACTTCACCACTGAACTTATCAAAGGTCAAACCCTTGCTAACTGGATAAATCTAAACCCCAATCCCGATATTGCCACCGTGCAAAACTATATTGAGCAAACTGCCAGCGCACTTAGAGCCATGCATCGCCAAGACGTTATTCACCAAGATTTAAAGCCCGATAACATTATGCTCGATGAAAATGGGCGTACTAAGATAATTGATTTTGGTGCGGTACATGCGGCAGGCTTGGCTGAACTGGCCAGTGTTCTACAACGCCAACAACCAGAAGGAACTTTAAACTATACTGCTCCTGAATATTTAATTGGTGAAAAGGGTTCAAAACGTTCAGATATATTTTCTTTAAGCGTAATCACCTATGAACTTTTAACCGGACATTTGCCTTTCAAAGAAAGAACCGTTAATAAATTTCAGCTAAAAAGCTACCAACACATGCAGTATATTTCAGCTAAAAAACATCGAGCAGATATTCCTACCTGGCTAGATGCGGTGTTAAAAAAAGGCTGTGCGCCTAATCCTGAAAAACGCTACGGTTTACTATCTGAATTTGTTCATGATTTAAAAACACCCAAAGATTATTTTTCTCACGACTTTGAACCCTTATTGCAAAAAAATCCAGTTTTAGTCTGGAAAATCATTTCAGCAATGCTTTTAATCGCATTACTAGCGAGCCTTATTTATGCTTAAAAACAATGATATTGAAAACTATTGTACTTGGCATGGGATGTTTTTGGGGAGCTGAAAGATTCCTAAA
>CAZZKU010000009.1:0-14987 GCA_964654635.1 uncultured Piscirickettsiaceae bacterium
TCAGTTTCTCCACTACAAGCGGTAAATAGTCCTGCTGTTAGTAATACTGTTAATAATCTTAATTTCATAGGTAATCCTTTAGTTTTGTTGGTAAATACAAGTATTGTGTCCCTTCATTATAGCATTTTATGAAAGTTTTGGTAAGAATAAGGTGTAGACATTATTTTTTGAAAATATGTACCCCACCCCTGGCGAAATTTGGCATTGGAGTATATTTAAGGTATTAAAAAACCCACTAAAACAGATGTTTTAGTGGGTTTTTTAAGTTGTTTTTAATTAAATAAGATTATGAAGAGTAGTACATATCAAATTCAATTGGATGAGTAGTTGCTCTTAGGCGAGTCACTTCTTCCATTTTTAGTTCAATGTAAGAGTCAATTGCTTCGTCACTAAATACACCGCCCATTTTCAAGAAATCACGACCTTTGTCAAGCGCTTCTAATGCTTCTTCTAAAGAAGCACATACGGTGTTGTAGGTCGCTTCTTCTTCAGCAGGTAGGTCATATAAATCTTTTTCAGCAGGTTCACCTGGATCAATTTTATTGATAATTCCATCAAGTCCAGCCATTAATGAAGCTGCAAATGCTAAGTATGGGTTAGCAGTAGCATCTGGGTAGCGTAATTCTACACGACGCGATCTTTCTGATGGTGCGTATGGAATACGAATAGATGCTGAACGGTTTTTACCAGAGTAGGCAACCAATACAGGTGCTTCAAAGCCAGGGACTAAACGTTTGTAAGAGTTAGTTCCAGGGTTGGTAAATGCATTTAATACACGAGTATGCTTCATTAAACCACCAATGTACCAAAGGGCTTCTTGCGAAAGACCAGAATAGACATCACCAGCAAAGATGTTTTTGCCATCTTTAGAAAGTGATTGGTTAATGTGCATTCCTGAACCGTTGTCGCCAACGATTGGCTTAGGCATAAAGGTTGCTGTTTTTCCTAGTACGTGGCAGGTGTTGTGTACTGCATATTTAAGGATTTGAACTTCATCCGCTTTAGCGGTAAGTGTATTACCTGCTACGGCTATTTCACATTGTCCACCAGCGGCAACTTCGTGATGGTGTGCTTCAATTTTAAGCCCCATTGATTCAGCCATCGCACAAATTTCGGCACGAACTTCGTGTAGTTGGTCAACAGGAGGGACTGGGAAGTAGCCACCTTTAAGTTTAGGTCTATGCCCAGCGTTTCCACCATCTACGCTTCTTTCAGACTCCCAAAGTGACTCGCCAGATTGTACTTTAACGAAAGAGCCTGACATATCAGAACCCCATTTTACATCGTCAAAAATAAAGAATTCTGGTTCAGGGCCAAAAAATGCTGAATCAGCAATACCAGTTGACTTTAAATAGGCTTCGGCTTTTTTAGCAATACTACGAGGATCTTTGTCATAAGCTTCCATTGTGGCTGGTGACACAATCATCATGCGGATAATTAGTGTAGGTTCGTTAGTGAACGGGTCCATTATAAAACCGTCTGTTTGTGGAATAAGTAACATGTCAGAGTCGTTAATGCCTTTCCAGCCTTCAATTGATGAACCATCGAAGGTTTCACCGTCAACGAAAAAATCTTCGTCAACACTTGCAGCAGGAATGGTTACGTGTTGCTCTTTACCATGTGTATCGGTGAATCTTAAATCCACCCATTTAACGTCGTTTTCTTTAATTAGGTCGAAGATAGCTTGTTGTGACATGCTTTAATTCCTTTATTTAGTCTGTAGATAAATATTTTAAATAGTGAACAGTTAGAAATAATAGCTTTAATTCTTTTAAAAAGCCATTAATTTCTCTAGAAAGCGTTGAAAATAATTATGTCACAAAACTGTCATAAAAATTCTAAAAAAGTAATCTTTTTGTCATTTTTTAGGCGTATAGTTAGCATCATAATTTAATGAGGTTAATGTTAAATGCAAAGCACTGAAAATATAAACGATCATGATAAAGGTAAAACCCTTAAGGGGTTGGCTAAAATCTTTAGCTTTACGCGTGGGATGAAGTACCGAAACCGAGTAGATAGTGCATGGAAATACTCTATTACCTTTGGTGGAGTGAGTATTATTGCGGCTGTTTTGCTAATTATGTTTTTCTTGTTTTATGTTGTACAGCCAATGTTTGATTCGGCCTCAATTAGCTCTAAGGCTGTGTACGACGTGCCTGGAAATACGCATAAAAAAACCCTTTTTTATACTTTGGATGAATATAAAGAAACAGGCATTCGTTTAGATGAAAGTGGTGGGGTAACTGGCTTTAACGTGCAGACAGGGGAAGTTATTTTTTCTGATAAGTTGGAGTTATCGGGCGCAACAATTGTAAGTAGTACCGCTATTACCGATGCTAAAAAGTTAATGGCTTTTGGTTTGTCTAACGGGCAGGTGTTAATTGCCGAGTTTGATTTTAAGTTAACCTACCCAATAGATGTGAGGGTGGTTGTACCTCAAGTGCTGTATCCATTTGGTTCTGAAGGCTTTCAAATAGCTTCAGGAGCAATTGAGCATTTATCTTCCAGAATGACGGATTCTGAGTTGGTAATTGTTGCCAAGGAGGCGGGTTCAAACGAAATTCAAGTTGCTAAGTTTGATAAGGTCGAGTCGATGATGTCAGATGATATTGAATTGGAGCTATCTTCTGAAAATAGTTTTGCTTATTCGGGCGATTTAAGTTGGATGAAGCTAGGCGTTAACGGTAGAAATTTATATTTAATTCAGCGTTCAGGTAAAGCTACCTTTTACAACATTGCTAATATTAATGATATACAAAATTTACAAACCGTATTTTTAACCGATGTAGCCAATCAAGAAACCATTTCTACTGTTGAGTTTTTATTAGGTTCTTTTTCCTTATTAGTGGGAACCGACCAGGGTAGAATTGTGCAGTGGTTCCCTGTTAGGGGTGAAGATAATCTTGTGCGCTTACAACAAGTTAGAAGTTTTTCAACTGATTCTAGCATCACCTTTTTAAATATTGAACATGCTCGCAAGGGCTTTGCTTCATTGAATGTTGACAATGAATTGAGCCTGTTTCATACAACATCACAAAGAAATATGTTAAATCACTCTTTACCAACTACGCCAAACTTGCTACAAATTACACCCAGGGCGGACGGTATTCTTCTTGAATATACCGACGGAAAGGTTGAGTTGTTTGATTTGATTAATAAACACCCAGAAGTGTCCATGTCTAGCTTGTGGGGCGAAGTTTGGTACGAGGGTTATTCTGAACCTGATTATGTTTGGCAGTCTTCTTCAGCTAGTTCAGACTTTGAACCTAAATTTTCGATGATGCCATTAACCTTTGGTACGATTAAAGCCGCGTTTTATGCGATGTTGTTTGCTGTACCCATTGCTATTTTTGCAGCAATTTATACCGCTTTCTTTATGGACAAAAAAACAAGAACGTTCATTAAGCCTTCAATTGAATTAATTGAAGCCTTACCTACGGTTATTTTAGGTTTCTTAGCAGGGCTTTGGCTAGCCCCTCATATGGAGGCCAACTTATCAGGATTCTTTGCTTTCTTTGTCATTATCCCCTTGGGTATCATTCTAGTCGGCTTTGCTTTTTCAAGGTTGCCAGATCGTATTAGAATGTTAGTTCCAGTTGGTTCTCGTTCTTTATTAATGATTCCAGTTATATTAGGTTTGGGTTGGTTGGCAATGGCGCTTGATGACCCGTTACAAGATATGTTTTTTAATGGCGATATGCGCCACTGGTTGACTGCTTCTGCGGGTATTGATTTTGACCAACGTAATGCAATGGTTATTGGTTTTGCGATGGGCTTTGCGTTAATTCCAACTATCTTTTCAGTCGCCGAAGATGCTATTTATAATGTACCTTCTTACCTGGTTAATGGCTCTTTGGCACTAGGTGCTAGTGGTTGGCAAACTGTGGTAGGAGTGGTTTTACCTACCGCTAGCCCTGGTATTTTTTCTGCCATCATGCTTGGTTTTGGGCGTGGTGTGGGTGAGACGATGATTGTATTAATGGCTTCAGGTAACACGCCATTGATGGATGTAAACCTGTTTGAAGGTATGCGTACCTTGTCTGCTAACTTAGCGGTTGAGATGGGTGAAACAGAGCTTTATAGCACGCATTATCGTGTGTTATTCTTGTCTGGTTTGTTGTTGTTTGTCTTTACTTTTATTTTTAACACTATTGCTGAAGTCGTCCGCGAACGTATGCGTAAAAGATATGGTTCTTTGTAGGAGAATATGAATATGCTAAATTGGTTTAAAAAAGGCGAACACTGGGTTTGGTTTGGTGCTTCTGCGGTTAGTGTTAGTGTGGTATTGGTCTTTGGTTTAATTATTATGATTGCCTTTAAGGGATTATCTCATTTTTGGCCCCATGAAATATACGACTTAAAAGTTAATAACAACGGAGCCGTAGAGCAGGTTGTTGGTGAGATACACCAGGTTAAAACTAAAAAAGAGATTACTTTTTTAGCAGAAGAAGGTGTCGAGCTAGTTAAAGAAGTTCCACAGTACCTTATGAAAGTTGGAAACCGTGATATCTACGGCGTTGATTTTAGGTGGATAAGCTCTGATGATTTGGTTGATAAAAATCTAGTAACCGCACCGAATGTAGTAGTCATTGAACGCTACGAATGGGGAAATGTTTATGGTCAATTTGATTCCATAGTCATCGATGGGCAGGTTAAGCCAATTAATGAAGATAGTATTCATCTTATTGACGAAATGCTGGCAAAAGGTGAGGCGATTAATAGCAAAATTCATCACATTGAAAAAACTTTAATGGGGCGAATTAACTATCAGATTGAAATCTTACGACTTGAACAGAAAAAACTAGAATCACTCGATAAATATGATGCTGCAACGAAAGCCTCCTTTGAGCAAAAAAGATCTGAATTAGAACAAGCTTTTTTAGACTATCAAGCTGATTTAAGGGAACTGTATAAACAATCAGATAGTTTGGGTGAAATTGTTTTAACCGTTGCAGGCGGGCAGAAAATAAGAGTACAGGTTAAAAACATAGTTAAGCTTTGGCAGCCTAATGAAATGGGGTTTTTTGAAGATATTTCATTTTTTGTTTCCTCTATAGGTAGCTTTTTATGGGACGACCCACGTGAAGCTAATACCGAAGGGGGCGTGTTTCCAGCCATAATAGGTACGATTACAATGGTTATCTTAATGGCTGTTTTTGTTATGCCTATGGGAGTTATCGCGGCTATTTATATGTCTGAATACGCAAGAGAAGGCGCTTTGTTGCGTATAGTTAGAATCTCTATTAATAATTTAGCGGGCGTACCTTCAATTGTATTTGGTATTTTTGGTTTGGGCTTTTTTGTTTATATAATAGGGGGTAATATAGATGAAATGTTCTATAGCTACGCCTTGCCCAGCCCCACCTTTGGAACACCAGGTTTATTGTGGGCTTCTTTAACCATGGCTTTATTAACCTTGCCAGTGGTGATCGTTTCCACTCAAGAAGGTTTGTCACGTGTGCCAATGAATTTGCGAGAAGGTGCGTTAGCATTAGGGGCAACTAAATCCGAATCTATTATGAAAGTCGTATTACCCATGTCTTTGCCAGCGATTATGACAGGTTTGATTTTAGCAGTAGCTCGTGCGGCTGGAGAAGTTGCTCCTTTAATGTTGGTTGGGGTGGTTAAGTTAGCTCCTGAATTGCCCATAGATTTTAATGCCCCTTTTATTCATTTAGAAAGGAAATTTATGCACTTGGGTTTCCATATTTATGATGTAGGCTTCCAAAGCCCGAATGTAGAAGCTTCACAACCATTGGTTTATGCAACCTCTTTATTGCTAGTTGTTATTATTGTGTCTCTTAACCTAGGTGCTATTTCAATTCGAAATAGGTTACGAGAGAGATATAAATCTCTTAGCCATTAACTTTGAAAAACTTACGGAATTAAATAAATATGAACTCACTTGGACATTCACCGCAAAAATTACGTCTTGAAGATGAAAAAATTGCCATTGAAGTTAAAGATTGGAATTTGTTTTATGCTAAAAAAAAGGCGTTAAATTCAATCACTATGAATTTACCGAAGAATAAAGTAACCGCCTTTATTGGACCATCTGGTTGTGGAAAATCTACTTTATTGCGTTGCTTTAACCGTATGAACGACTTAATTGACATAGTAAGTGTTGATGGTAATATATATCTAAACGGTGAAGATATTTACGATAAATCGCTTGATGTGGCAGTTTTGCGTCGTCGTATAGGCATGGTTTTTCAAAAGCCAAACCCGTTTCCAAAATCTATTTACGAAAACGTTTGTTATGGCTTAAGGTTACAAGGGATTAATGATAAAACCATTTTAGACCAAGAAGTAGAATGGGCGCTAAAGGGTGCTAGTCTTTGGGAAGAAGTAAAAGACAGGCTAGATGGAAATGCACTAGGTCTATCTGGTGGGCAACAACAAAGGTTGTGTATCGCACGAGCTATTGCGATTAAGCCTGAAGTATTATTGCTAGATGAGCCTACTTCGGCATTAGACCCTATTTCAACTTTAGCAATAGAAGAGTTAATTTTTGAGCTTAAAGAAAAATTCACTATTTTGATAGTTACTCACAATATGCAACAGGCGGCTAGGGTTTCTGACTATACTGCCTTTATGTATATGGGCGACTTAATTGAATACTCTGATACAGATACGCTATTTACTGCCCCAAAATTAAAAAAGACCGAAGATTATATTTCTGGGCGTTACGGTTAAAGTTAATTAATTTATTAAAATATATAGACCACACCCCTGGCGATTTTTCACCCTAAAGGGTATAAAGACTTTTTAGTCATGAAATAGGCTTGAAAAGGGGCTTAAAAAGGAAGGTTATATGGAAAAGCAAGCATTTACTTCGCATATTTCAGAAAGATTAAATAACAGTCTTGAAGATGTGTTTAATTCCATTTTAGAAATGGGCGGTTTAGCAGAAAGTCAATTAAATAATGCTATAGAAGCTCTTGTTCACGGTGATGTGAATCGTGCAGAAGAAGTGATTGTGCTAGACAAAGCATTAAACATGGCTGAATTTGATATTGAAAGACAGTGTGCCAATATCTTTGCTCGTCAACAACCCGCCGCTTCTGATTTACGTTTAACTATCGTTGCCATTCGTATCGCAATAGATTTAGAAAGAATCGGCGATGAGACGGTTAAAGTAGCCAAAATGGTTAAAGTATTTATTAAACAAGGGCAAAAATCTTGTGATGATATTCCTGGTTATAGTCAGTTATTAGACATGTCATACCGTGCTGTAAATATGTTACACAGCACCCTAGATGCTTTTTCAAAACTGACCGTAAAAGATGCTTTATTAGTTATTGACGAAGAAGAAAAAATAGACGAACTGTTTAAAGAAGCTTATGCTGAGATTATTTCAGGCTTTAAGTCTTCTCCAGAAAAGGCAGAATGTATTGCACAGTTGTTGTTGTCTGCCAGAGCCATTGAACGCGTATCAGATCATGTTAGAAATATCATTGAAAACTTGATTTACCTTATTAATGGTAAAGATATTCGAGTAATGGACAAGAAAAGTATGATATCTCTACTAAATAAAATGGAACGAGCAGAGTAATTTTTAGACAAACCTAAATATTTGGAGGCTAGTTGTATGGTTGACCAAACTATTTTGGTTATAGAGGATGAAACCGCTATTCGAGACATGCTTAGTTTTACTTTATCGGTAGCGGGTTACCAAGTTGTTGAGGCTGATAATGCCGAAACAGGCTTAAAATTACTGTTAGCAGATACACCAGATTGCGTTATTGTTGACTGGATGTTGCCAGGTATGAGTGGTGTCGAATTTGCTAAAAAAGTTAGGTTAACCGATGCCGTTTCTAGCATACCTATTTTAATGCTAACGGCTAAAGGCGAAGAGGCAGACCAAGTAGTTGGTTTTGAATCTGGTGCAGATGATTATGTGGTTAAACCTTTCTCCCCTCGTGCTTTAGTAGCTCGTTGCCAAGCCTTGTTAAGGCGTTCTTCTCCAGCAGACGTTGCCAGTGATGAAATTAAAGTAGGAGATTTGTTATTGGATTTAACAAGTTACCGCTTTAGCGTAAAAGACATTGAATTAAAACTAGGGCCGACAGAATTTAAATTAATGCAGTTTTTTATGGCTAATCCAAATAGAGTTTATTCCAGAATGCAGATTCTGGATGGTGTTTGGGGGACAAATGTTATTGTTGAAGAGCGAACGGTTGATGTACACATTAGACGTTTACGTCAGCTTTTAAAGCAAGAGAATGTTGAAAATACCATTCAAACCGTTAGAGGTGTTGGTTATCGTTTTTCTGCGGATTAAGTTCGTAAAACTTTAATTTATGTCACAGGGTGTTTTAAAGGAGTTAATTTGGATAGTCGTTACGCTGGCTCCAGTCCTGTTTTTTGGGTGGCTGGTAGATGAAGTCATCGCAGTTATTCTATTCTATTTTATTTTCTATATAGCTCGCCAACTTTTTAATATTAGAAAATTTGAACATTGGATAAAAGCGGGTAATAATGACTCTGTTCCACCTTCATCAGGAATGTGGCAAGAGATTGGCTATTTAGTATCTCGTAAGCAACGTTCGTTAAAAAGGCGTGCAGACTTGCAGTTCTATAAGTCAGAGCAGTTTAAAGCAGCTTCTATGGCTTTAGATGATGCTATTGTCTCGATAGACAAATCAGGGCAGATGGAGTGGTTTAATATTTCGGCACAAAAAGTATTGGGTCTGACTAAAGCAGATATCGGTACCAAGTTAGAATATCAACTACGTCTGCCTGACTTTATTGAATACCTGCGTAATGAAAATTATAGTAAACCCTTGATTTTGCCTAGCCTGCAAGGAACCCCAAGAGTTTTCCAGGTAGAAGTGTTTCGTTATTTTAAAAATCATAAAATGATCGTTTTTAAAGATATTCACGAACTTTATAATAGTGCTCAAATCAGAAAAGATTTTATTGCCAATGCCTCACATGAATTAAGAACGCCTTTAACGGTTATTAGTGGTTACCTTGAAACTATGATAGATCTGGAAGAACCTGGTAGTCGATGGGAAAAGCCTTTGGCTCAGATGTACCAACAGTCAGGCAGAATGAACTCAATTATAAATGACTTATTAATGCTTTCATCGTTAGAGGTGGAAACTCAATTAGGGCAGGCCGAGATCGTTGATGCCAGCGAATTAATTCAAAATTTACAAGATTCTTACCAGCAGATTAGTGACCAACACCAGTTTCAATATGAAATTGAAGACCATGTTTGTTTACATGGCTTTCCAGATCATTTAATTAGTGTTTTTTCAAACTTGATGTCCAATGCAATTCGCTATAGCCCAAAAGGTGGCATAATTACAGTAAGGCTGTTTTCAAAAAACAAGAACGTTTTTTTTGAAGTAGAAGACAATGGTATTGGGATTGCTCAGGAACATCTTGCAAGAATTACAGAAAGGTTTTACAGGGTAGATGAAGCAAGATCAAGGGAAACAGGCGGAACAGGGCTTGGTTTAGCCATTGTAAAGCAGATACTAGAACACCATAATGCAGAATTAATTGTAAAAAGCCAATATGGACTTGGTTCAACATTTTGCTGTAAGTTTCCAGCAGTTAAATAATCTTAAACTCTACCCCGTGTTTTATGGGATAATTTGGCGTTAAATTTATCAAATTAAAAAACAAGGATTTTCTAAATGGACGAGAATAAAAAAAAGGCACTTGATGCAGCACTTGGTCAAATAGAAAAACAGTTTGGTAAAGGCTCTATTATGCGGATGGGCGATAAAAACGTGCGCCTAGATATTGATGTTGTTTCTACTGGTTCAATTGGTTTAGATATTGCATTAGGCATCGGTGGTTTACCGCGTGGAAGAGTGGTTGAGATTTACGGTCCAGAATCATCAGGTAAAACAACTTTAACTTTACATGTTATTGCCGAAATGCAAAAGTTAGGCGGAACAGCTGCTTTTATAGATGCTGAACATGCACTAGACCCTATTTATGCAGAAAAACTAGGTATCAATTTAGACGAATTAATTGTTTCACAGCCCGATACGGGTGAGCAAGCACTGGAAATTACCGATTCATTAGTCCGCTCTAGTGCGATTGATGTCATTGTAATTGATTCGGTTGCCGCCCTAACGCCAAAAGCAGAAATTGAAGGCGACATGGGTGATTCCCACATGGGTTTGCAAGCTCGTTTAATGTCACAAGCTTTGCGTAAATTAACTGCCAATATTAAACGCACCAATACCTTGGTTATTTTCATTAACCAAATCCGTATGAAAATTGGGGTTATGTTTGGTAATCCTGAAACCACAACAGGCGGTAATGCTCTAAAATTCTATGCCTCTGTGCGTTTAGACATTCGTCGTATTGGATCAATTAAGAAGGGCGATGAGATTTTAGGTAATGAAACTCGTGTTAAGGTTGTGAAAAACAAAGTAGCACCACCTTTCAATAAAGTAGAGTTTGAAATTCTTTACGGGCAAGGAATTTCTCGTGAAGGAGAAGTTATTAGCTTGGGTGTACAAGAAAAACTAATCGAAAAGTCGGGTTCTTGGTATAGCTATCAAGGACAAAAAATTGGACAGGGTAAGGACAATGTTCGCCAGTTTTTAAGAGATAATCCAGAAATATACCAAACGATTCAAGATCAAATAAAAGAGAATTTATTGCCTTCAATTGAAAAGGACGATAAAACTGAAGATTGAAGAGGTTGATTTAGAGCTGGTAAAATTAATACAGGCTAGAGCGGTTTATTTATTAGCTATGCGCGAGTATGGCTCTAAAGAATTAAACGTTAAGTTGTTGCAAAAGTTTGACTATGCTCAGTCTGAGAATCTGCCTTTTTTGGTGGATTTTGTCATTTCTGAATGCCAAGAAAACAATTATCTTTCAGATGAGCGATTTATTGAAAGTTATGTAAGAGTGGCAATTGAAAAAGGACAAGGTCCTTATAAAATAAAGCAAGAATTACAGTTAAAAACAGCAGAGCTAGATTTGGTTAATGCCTATTTAGACTTAGATGAATCAGACTGGATTGATGTCGCATCTAGCGTGCTTGAAAAAAAATACGGCGATACAAGAAAGCCCAAACAGATAAAAGAACAGGCTAAAAGGGTGCGGTTTTTACAGTCGCGAGGTTTTAGTCAAAATCAAATATGGAAAGCATTTAGAGTATGAAATATATGACTAACGCGGATCTTAGAAAGACCTTTATAACCTTTTTTGAAAAACAGGGTCATAAGGTTGTTCATTCAAGTCCTGTAGTGCCGGCAAATGACCCTACCTTGTTGTTTACCAATGCTGGTATGGTGCAATTTAAAGAAACTTTTTTAGGGCAAGAAAGCCGAAACTATACTCGTGCCACCAGTGTTCAGCGTTGTATCCGCGCGGGTGGCAAGCATAATGATCTTGAAAATGTAGGTTACACCGCACGCCATCATACTTTTTTTGAAATGTTAGGTAACTTTAGTTTTGGCGACTATTTCAAAAAAGAAGCCATTCAATTTGCTTGGGATTTTTTAACTAAAGAGTTGGGCATACCTGAAGAAAAGCTTTGGGTAACGGTTTTTGAAGAAGATCAAGAAACCGAAAATATATGGCTAAAAGATATGGGGATTAGCCCCGATCGATTTTCTCGCTGTGGTGTGAAAGATAATTTCTGGTCAATGGGTGATACTGGTCCTTGCGGGCCTTGCTCTGAAATATTTTACGATCATGGTGAAGATGTAGCGGGTGGCCCACCAGGTTCTCCTGATGAAGATGGCGATAGATACATTGAAATTTGGAATCTGGTGTTTATGCAGTTTGACCGTTCTGCTGATGGTACGCTAACACCTCTACCCAAACCTTCTGTTGATACTGGTATGGGCTTGGAGCGTTTAGCTGCGGTGATGCAAAACGTGCATAATAATTATGATATTGACTTGTTCCAAGCCATTATTAAGCAAGCCTCTAAGCTAACAGGTGAAAAAGATTTAACCAATAATTCCTTACGAGTTATTGCCGACCACATTCGTTCTTGTGCCTTTACTATTGTCGATGGCGTTTTACCATCTAATGAAGGTAGAGGTTATGTATTACGTCGTATTATTCGTCGTGCTATTAGGCATGGTTACAAACTAGGAAAGTCCGATACTTTCTTTAATCAACTAGTGCCTGTATTAGTTGAACAAATGGGCGATGCCTACCCTGAATTGGTAGTTGCGCAAGACAATGTTATTCGAGTTTTAAAGCAAGAAGAAGTTCGTTTTGCTGAAACTTTAGAAAATGGTATGAAAATATTAGAAGATGATATTGCCCAATTAACGGGCAAGGTAATCTCTGGTGCAACCGCTTTTAAACTTTATGATACCTATGGTTTTCCATTCGATTTAACTGCCGATGTAGCAAGAGAAAAAGGTTTAACTGTTGATAAAGTTGGTTTTACCAAAGAAATGGATATACAAAGAGAGCGAGCAAGATCGGCTAGTAATTTTGGCTCTCAAGCTGTTCAGGTTGACTATACTTCAGAAACCCATTTTGTTGGCTATGCTCGAGATCAAGTAGAAGCAAAAGTGATGGCTATTTTTGTTGATGGCAAGTCGGTAGATTTTGTTACCGAAGGCATGGAAGCCATTATCATTTTAGATAGAACGCCTTTTTATGCAGAATCTGGCGGTCAAATTGGAGATTCTGGTAGCTTGACCGAGGGAATGAATAGCTTTCATGTTAATAGTTGCCAAAAACAAGCTAAAACTTTTTTACATTTAGGCAGTGTAACAGCTGGAAAAATTAGTGTGGGGCAAGTTTTAAGTGCCAGTGTTAATAAGCAAGTTCGCCGAGCTTCAGAAAAAAACCACTCTGCAACCCATTTGTTACATGCCGCATTAAGAGAGGTATTAGGGACACACGTTCAACAGAAAGGTTCGTTGGTTGATGATAAACGCTTGCGCTTTGATTTTGCACATTTTGAGCCGATTAATAATAAAACTTTGTTGAAAATAGAAAGATTAGTCAATCTTAAAATTATGGAAAATACAGCCGTTTCTACTGAAGAAATGGATATTGACCGTGCCAAAGAAAAAGGTGCGATGGCTTTGTTTGGCGAAAAATACGGTGATTTTGTCCGAGTAGTCGAAATGGGAACGTTTTCTATAGAACTCTGCGGCGGAACCCATGTTAATTCTACTGGTGAAATAGGGCCTTTTAGAATTCAATCTGAAACAGGCATAGCCTCGGGCGTTAGACGTATTGAAGCTCTAACAGGGTTAGGTGCCTGGAACATGATTTATCAAGATGAAAACACCTTAAATAATATTGCTGAAATCGTTAAATCTGATAAAAAACTGGTAGAAGCAAAAGTTGCTCAATTAGTAAGCGAACAAAAAGAATTGGAAAAACAGCTAAAACAAATCCAATCAAAGGTCGCATCTTCTCAAGGAAGTGAGCTAGCCAATTCAGCGATTAAAGTGGGTGATGCAAATGTGCTTGCCGCTCAACTAGGTGAGGGAACCGATACAAATGCCTTACGGGAAACTTTAGATAAGCTAAAAGAAAAACTGAACCCAGCCGTTATTGTGTTGGCAACAGTTGATGGCGATAAAGTAACTCTGGTAGCAGGAGTGTCAAAGTCTTTAACTAAAACTTTTAAAGCTGGCGAGTTAGTCAATCATGTTGCTTTACAGGTAGGTGGAAAAGGTGGCGGTCGTCCAGATATGGCGCAAGCTGGTGGCAAAGACCCTAGCAAATTAAAAGACGCCTTGGCTTCGGTACAAGCATGGGCAGAGAGCAAATAATGGCACTAATCATTCAAAAATATGGCGGAACTTCCGTCGGCAATGTAGAAAGA
This sequence comes from uncultured Piscirickettsiaceae bacterium, assembly GCA_964654635.1. Lineage (GTDB taxonomy): Bacteria > Pseudomonadota > Gammaproteobacteria > Thiomicrospirales > Thiomicrospiraceae > Hydrogenovibrio. Next base: position 13,793 of record CAZZKU010000009.1, read on the forward strand.
ATTCAAAATGTTGCTAATAAAGTCTCTAAATGTGTAAAAGAAGGTCATCAGGTAGTGGTTACGGTTTCTGCGATGAGTGGGGAAACCAATCGCTTGACCTCTTTAGCCAATGTAATTACCAATGAGCCTAGCAAGCGTGAAATGGATGTGTTGCTAACAACTGGTGAGCAGGTCACTATCGCGTTGTTAAGTATGGCGTTACAAAACATCGAGCATGATGCAGTTTCCTACACAGGTTGGCAAGTGCCAATTACCACCAACAATGTACATTCTAAAGCTCGTATTGAATCTATAAATGGTGACAAAATAAAGTCGCAATTAGATCAAGGAAAAGTTGTGGTAGTGGCAGGTTTTCAAGGCATGTCCGAAGAAGACAATATTACAACTTTAGGGCGTGGTGGTTCTGATACCACAGCGGTTGCCTTAGCCGCCGCCTTGTCTGCTGATGAATGTCAAATTTATACCGATGTGGACGGGGTTTATACTACCGACCCTCGTGTTGTTCCTAATGCAAAGCGACTAGATTATATTACCTATGACGAAATGCTAGAAATGGCAAGTCTAGGCACAAAAGTGTTGCAAAGTCGCTCTGTTGAGTTTGCAAGCAAATACAAAGTACCCTTAAGGGTGTTGTCATCTATGCAAGAAGGTGGTGGAACATTATTAATATCAGAAAAAGATTTTGAGGAATTGGATATGGAAAAACCATTAATTTCAGGCATAGCCTTTAGTAGAGACGAAGCAAAATTGATGATATTAGGTGTGCCAGATAAACCAGGTGTGGCTTATCAAATTTTAGGTCCTGTTTCAGATGCTAATATTGAAATAGACATGATTATTCAAAACCAAGGGCAAGATGGCACAACTGATTTTACCTTTACGCTTTCGCGAGCTGATTTAAGCTCAGCAAAAAAGATACTAGAAAAAACAGCAGTTAGGCTGGGAGCAAGAGAAGTCTTGTCTGATAACTCAATCGTTAAAGTTTCTATGGTAGGGGTTGGCATGAAATCCCACTCAGGAATTGCCAGTAATATGTTTAAAGTCCTTGCTGATAATGCGATTAATATTCAAATGATTGGCACAACCGAGATTAAAATATCGGTAGTTATTGGTGAAGAGAGTTTAGAATTAGCTGTACAGGCATTGCATGAGGCTTTTGAATTAGATAGGTAGATAGCCGATATAAAATAGTTAA
>CAZZKU010000010.1:0-14520 GCA_964654635.1 uncultured Piscirickettsiaceae bacterium
ACCCTTTTTAATTAACTTTAGCTTTATTTTCAGTAATTGGCATTTAGTTTGCTTTGTTCTTAATTATGATTAAACACCACTATAAAAAATACCAGTAAAGGGAATAGCGAATGGAGTCAGTATTTGGAATACATGAACATGCACTTTATGTCAGAAAAGAAAGACAAGCTATTTTGGCAAATAACTTAGCCAATGCCAATACGCCTAATTTTAAAGCCCGTGATTTAGACTGGCGCAAAGAAATGAATGCTGCTCAAAATGATTTAGATATGGGTATGTTTAAACCAGATTTACAAAAAACCAACTCAAAACATATTGATGGTTTTGCAGAAACAACCAGCGATTTTTTAAAATATCGTGTACCAACTCAGCCTGCTTTAGATGGCAATACCGTAGAAACACATATTGAAAAAGCACAGTTCCAAGAAAATGCTATTCAGTATCAAGTGTCTTTGGAGTGGCTCAATAGTAGAATTAAAGGAATTCGTGGCGCATTGCGTGGCGAATAATATATAGAGGTAAAAAATATGTCAATGTTCCCTACTTTAGATATTTCAGCAACTGCTATGCATGCACAGACAGTGCGTTTAAACACCATAGCATCCAACATGGCCAACGTAAACAGTGTGAGTTCTAATTCAGATGAAACCTATCGCTCTAAGCAACCCGTATTTAAAACAATTATGGACAATGAAACAGGTCGCCCTATGGGTGGGGTCATGATTGACCAAATTGTAGAAAGCCAAGAACCTTTAAAAATGGAATACAACCCCGCACACCCGATGGCAAATGCAGAAGGGTACATATTTAAACCCAATGTAAATATAGTAGAAGAGATGGCAAACATGCTAGATGCTTCCAGAAGCTATGAAACCAATATTGAAGTGATGAATACCTCAAAGCAACTTTTGCTTAGAACTATTCAGTTAGGAAAAAACTAGGAGTTAGATTATGGCTATTGATGTTGCAGGATTAAATAAAAACGACTATGCAGTAGGCTTACAGCAAGGCTCAAATCCAACGGCAAACGCTCCTTCTCAACAAATGGGGCAGGCAGAGTTTTTGCTCTTATTAACCACACAATTACAAAATCAAGACCCAAATAAACCAATGGATCCAACAGCATTTGTAACCGATTTGACTCAAATGAGTCAGCTAGAATCAACCAATGCAATGAACGCTTCTATTGCCGCTATGACCAAAGGATTCCAGGCAATGCAAACTATGCAAGCCTCTTCTCTGATCGGTAAAAATGTTCAAGTAGTCGGTTCTGAAATGAGCCATACATCAGGAACCAATACCGACATTAGACTGTCTTTGTCACAACCCTTAACCGATGTAAAAATTGTTATTTCAGATAGCGATGGCATTGTTAAAGAATTAGATGCTGGCGACTTGCCTTCAGGCAATAAAACAATTTCTTGGGATGGTCTTGATGATGTAGGAGCGATTAGAGACTCTGGGCAATTTGAGCTAACCGTTTATGGAACGGATGAAGCAGGGGATTTGCAAGCGATTAACACCATCGTACCTTCCCAGGTAAATAGTATTTCGGTCAACCCCGATGGCACCATGACTTTGACCCTGGCAACGGGTGAAAGAGTTGCAATGGATGCGGTAAGAGAAATTAGTGCTTAAAATTAAAGCACGTAAAGTAAAACAATAGAATTTTAAAAGGAGAAGGAAAATGGCTTCATTTGATTTAAACGCACTAAATGGTATTAATGCCGCCTCACAAGGTTTAGCAACTATTTCTAACAACCTGGCAAATGCTCAAACAGTTGGGTTTAAAAGTTCTCGTGCTGAATTTGCCGATATGTTTTCAGGCTCACAGCACTCACCTGGTAATGGTGTTCGTGTAGAAGCCTATACCCAAGATTTTGGGCAGGGAAGCATTCAAGGCACGGGTCGAGATTTAGACTATGCGATTGATGGAGAAGGCTTTTTTGTGCTTGAAGACCAAAGCGGAAAATACCCAAATGTTTATACTCGTAACGGATCTTTTAAATTAGACGATGAAGGCTATATTACCGACCAATCAGGCAATAAATTACAGGGCTACTTGCTAAACCCTGAAATTTCTACCGAAAATGTACCTGTTTTTGATACTACACTAAGTTCAATTGATTTAGATGCCTTAAATAAAACTCCGCAAGCAACTTCTGAAATGAAATATGACATCAACTTAGATGGTGAAGAAGACAATAACGTTGATGGTGCAGTGCCTTCTTTATCGGTAGGTGTTTCTGCTAACCTAGCTCTGTTAACCAATACAGATGGGCTGACAAGTTATGGTGGTTTCCCTGATTTTTCAACCAATAAAATTATTCACGATTCATTGGGTGGAGAGCATAGGCTAACAGGTAACTTCTTTAAACGAGATGTGGTTACCGCGGCACTTTCTGATGTAGGGCAAAATCCCGATGGTACTTATATTACTGATGGAACGGGAACAGGAGTTAAATACACCAGTTGGATTGTACAATACACCGTACAAGATTTTGATGAGGTTTCACAGAAGTTCGTTACCAGTGGTCATACCCAATCAACAACAGCCAACTTAGGTACGGGTGATGAAGGAATGCTATTTGAACTTCGTTTTGATACCAATGGTGCGTTAATTGATGTTAGAGAACCTGTTGGTTCTGCTGTAGCCCCTGGCGCTAACTTTGCACCAACAGGACAGGCAGTAGCTAATTCTCCTTTAGCATTTGCCAGTTGGCAGTCTTCAGGTAATGACGTCACCATGGGTTGGGTTATTGATACGCCTTTAACTGGGGCGACCGACCCTTTAGGTAAAACGGGGGTAAATATTCATGTTGATTTTGATGAAATGACTCAATTCGCAGGATCTTATAACTTACGAGGTGTTTCACAAGATGGCTTTAAAATCGGTGATTTAGTCGGTTTAAACACTGGGTTAGATGGGGTGATTGAAGCTCGTTATTCAAATGGACGTTCTGTAGCGGTTGCTCAAATTGGCATGGCTAATTTTACCGATAAAAATGCAATGGAAAAATTAGGTGGCCAGACCTATGCAGAATCATTTGGTTCAGGTACAGTTCAACTAGGTACGCCACAAAACAATGGTTTTGGGGTTATTCAAGGGGGTTCGTTGGAATACTCCAACGTGGATACAACAGGTGAACTGGTTAATATGATTCAAACCCAAAGAAACTATCAAGCCAGTGCGCAAGTAATATCTACTTCGCAACAATTGTTTCAAACAGTATTAAACCTATAGAACATTACTGTTCGGATCTTTAAAAAACGGCAATCATTGCCGTTTTTTTGTTTTAGCAACTCTCATATCCTTGTATCGACAGCTTTCTAAAAACCTTTAGTTTTAAATTTAACAAATTGGCATGGCTAATGCTTCTAAACAGTTGAAAAGATAAAAGCGTCAAAATAGTCGCCAACACACAAGAACCCCTTTCTTAATAAGGAGACACTTAATTTAGAAAGGATAAGCACAGACCAATAGAGTCAACTTATAAAAAGTGCTTAACTCTTTGGCGTGGTTTTGTAAAACCACGCCTTTTTACCAAATTTAAGGAATTATCCTATGGACCGTATGTTATTTATTGCAATGAGTGGTGCTAAAGAAATTAGCCTAGCCCAAGCTAATAATGCAAATAACTTAGCAAATGCCAATACGGATGGTTTTAAAAAAGATTTTAATCAGTTTAGAGCACAACATATGGAAGGACCTGGTTGGAATTCACGAACCTATGCGATGGATGAAAGACCCGCAACGGATTTTTCAGCAGGAGCAGTTAAGGTAACAGGTAGAAACTTAGATGTTATGACCAAAGAAAATGGTTACTTTGTTATTCAATCTCCTGATGGAACAGAAGCCTTGGTTAGAACGGCTGCTTTAAGAGTGACCCAAGAAGGGGAACTGGTTGATAAACGAGGCAACCCTATTTTGAATGAAGGGGGTGTTCCTATTTCTATCCCCGAACACAAAAGTATAGAAATTTCGTCAGATGGAACGATTTCGATTATACCCTCAGATAGCCAAACTAATTTTATGGTAGATATTGATCAATTAAAATTAGTAGAGCCTAACCCTAAAGAGCTAACTAAAGATGTGGATGGATATATTCGCAATTTAGGTGGCAATTTAGAGCAAGCAGAAGTTCAAGTTGTTGCAGGTGCATTAGAATCCAGCAATGTGAATACAGTGCAAGCCTTAACCAGAATGATAGAGCTGTCTAGACAATATGAAATGCAAATTAAAATGATGAAAACTACCAAAGATCATGCTCAAAAATCAGATAGCTTGTTGAAGCTAACATAAATTTAAAGTTAACATAAATCGCTAGGAAACTATTATGAACAGAACTCTTTATATCGCTAAAACAGGTTTAGAAGCACAAGACTTTAGATTAGCCACTATTTCAAACAACCTAGCAAACGCCAACACTTTTGCCTACAAAAAAGGGCGAGCAGAATTTGCAGACCTAATGTATCAAAACGTACGTCAGCCAGGAGCAAAAGCCACTAATAATGATGAGAACACTTATCCATCAGGATTGCAGTTGGGTACAGGGGTTAAAGCGGTTGGGGTGCAAAAGGTATTTTCACAAGGCAATATAATGATTACCGATAATCAGCTTGATGTAGCAATACAGGGACGCGGTTTTTTTCGTGCAATAGACCAAAATGGTAACGAAATTTATTTTCGTGATGGTTCTTTTCAAACCAATCAAAACGGGGACCTGGTTACCTCATCAGGTTTTCTACTTGAGCCAGCTATTAATATTCCACTAGACACTACCGAAATATTTATTTCACGAGATGGTGAAGTATCGGTTAAGCAACCAGGAGTAGCCCAACCGGCTATAGTGGGTCAAATGGAGCTTGCCACTTTTCCTAACCCATCTGGTTTAGATGCGATTGGTAATAACTTCTATAAAGAAACCTTGGCAAGTGGTGTGCCTGCTAATAAAAACCCAGATACAGATGAAGCAGGTAGCTTATTACAAGGTGCATTAGAAGCTTCTAATGTAAGTACCGTAGAAGAACTGGTTGCAATGATTGAAGCACAACGTACTTATGAAATGAATTCCAAGGCAATTTCAGCCGCCGATGGCATGATGCAATATTTAAACAATAATGTTTAAAACCTGATATATAGGGGGGGTTATGAGATGAATAATGATTTATTTAAAAAATTAATGGGTAGTATTGTATTACTCGCGGTTGTTGTTTTAACGGGCTGTGTCTCTGCACCGCCTGAAAGAATGCAAAAGTTTAGTTATGAGCCAACCTTTCCATTAAACATACCAGAAAGAAATGCACCGAATAATGGTTCATTATTTCATCCTGGTGATTCTTTAAGCTTGTTTGATGACTCTAGAGCCCATAGAATTGGCGACATTATTACCATTAATTTAGCCGAGAAGTTCAATGCTAAGAAAAAAGATGAAGCCAAATATGAAAAACAAAACTCACAAAAATTTGGGCTAGATGCTTCCTTAGCAGGTTCTGCACATGCAGGTGGTGGCAACATGAGTATTCCAGGATTAGGCACGGGTATTGGGATTGGTTACGGATCAGATGGTAAGTTTAAAGGTAAAGCCGATGTTAAACAAAATTCTAGTTTAACAGGTTCAATAGCGGTAACGGTGGTACAGGTTATTCCGAATGGCAACTTAGTTATTCGGGGTGAAAAATGGATTACCATTCACGAAGGCGAAGAAGTTATTCGTTTTGCAGGCATTATTCGCCCAGAAGACATTACCCCAGATAACACTATAGATTCTGCCAAGGTAGCCGATGTACGTTTAATTTATAAAGATACAGGTATTTCAGGAGATAGTAACCGACCTGGTGCGGTTACCCAGTTTTTACATAAATACTGGCCGTTATAGAGGAAAGTAGTATGAATAATTTTAAAATAAGCCTTATTTTGATAACCCTTTCGGTAATGAGCTTTAATAGTTATGCTGAAAGAGTAAAAGATTTAGCCAATGTTGCTGGAGTTCGAGACAACCAATTAATTGGTTATGGTTTGGTAGTGGGTCTAAATGGCACGGGTGATAAAACCGCCTATGCCGACCAAAGTTTATTATCCATGTTAAGTAAGTTTGGTATTAACTTACCTCCTGGAACTAAGTCGGGTTCTAAAAATATTGCCGCTGTAGCCATTCATGCTAGTTTGCCAGCTTTTGCAAAACCAGGGCAAAAAATTGATGTCACCGTTTCTTCATTGGGTAATTCTAAAAGCTTACGTGGTGGTACTTTACTCTTGTCTCCCTTAAAAGGAGTTGATGGAGAAGTCTATGCACTAGCACAGGGTAATTTAATTGTAGGCGGTTTAGATGCATCAGGAGCGGATGGTTCAAGAATTACAGTAAATGTTCCTAGCGTAGGCAGAGTGCCTAATGGAGCGACGGTAGAAAGAACCGTTAATTCGGGCTTTATTTCTGGTAATACGATTACTCTGAATTTAAAAAATGCAGATTTTACAACCGCAACCAATATGGTGAATGCCATTAATGATAAATTAGGGGCAGGAACTGCTTTAGCATTAGATGCAGAGTCAGTAGAAGTAATTGCACCTAGATTAGCGAACCAACGAGTGGCTTTTTTATCTATTATTGAAAACATTGAAGTAGAATCGGGTTTAGCGGCTGCAAAAGTTATTATCAACTCTCGTACCGGTACTGTAGTTATTGGCAGTAATGTAGGTGTTTCAGCGGCGGCGGTTACTCACGGTAGCCTAGTGGTAAGAATATCTGAAAATCAGGCAGTATCTCAAGCCAATCCTTTTGCAGGCGGAGACACTATAGTTGGAGAAGCTTCTGAAGTAAGCATTGAAAACCAAGGGAAAGGGCGTATGTTTAAATTTCCAAAAGGAGTTACTTTGGATGATATCGTACAGGCCGTTAATAAAGTAGGAGCAGCTCCTGGCGATTTAGTGGCTATATTAGAAGCCTTAAAACAGTCGGGTGCATTAAAAGCGGAATTAATGGTGATTTAAATGCCTGTTTCAGCGACTGCAACGACAGGAAAATTAGAAACTTACCAAGTTTATACCGATACTAAAGCTTTAAATGACTTAAAAATAAAAGCCAGAGAAGACAGTCAAGCAGCATTAAGACCTATTGCAGAGCAATTTGAATCTTTATTTGTAGAGCAAATTTTAAAAGAATCCAGAAAAGTAAAATTAGATGAGGGTTGGTTAGATGGCGATAAGGCGGATTTTTATAAAGATTGGTACGATAAGCAATTGGCTCAATCAATTTCTGCTAAAGGTGGGCTAGGTCTAGCCGATACAATAGTAGAACAACTTGCACCTAAACACCCAACTGTGACACAATCAGAGTATGAAGCTCATAGGTTAAGCAAAAAATCAATCTCAACGACCTTGCCACAACTGACCCAAAATCAGTTAGAAGTTAGACAGATAGGACGCTAAGATTGAAAGCTAAAACGGGACACCAATATGTCATCTTTACTTAATATCGGAACGGCGGCAACACGCACGTTTCAAACAGCTCTAGCCGTAACCTCACACAATATTGCCAATATTGGTACAGAAGGTTATAACCGACAACGTGCAGATATTGTTAGCAATACGTCCCAATTTGCAGGTGCTGGTTTTGTCGGTAGTGGCTCTCGTGTGGATATCGTTAATCGCATTCATGCCAACTATATCCAAGACCAACTTTCTAGCACCAATAGTTTAAAAGTGCGTTATGAAGAGCAACTCTCGCTAGCTAAAAATGTAGAAGGCATTGTTGCCAGTAACGATGAAGGCGTGCAAGAATTTATGCAACGTCTGTTTGATTCTTTTCATAATTTAGCCGAAAACCCTGTTTCAACTACCAACCGCCAGCTAGTATTAGACGAATCGCGTAATATGGAAAGCTTAATTGGCAATATGTCTGCGGTATTACAAGACTCCCAACAGCAAGCAAATACACAAATTAGAGATTTAACGGGTGAAATAAACAATCGTTTAGATTTAATTAAAGCCGTTAACACTGAAGTTCAAACTGCTTTTTCAAGCGGCACACAACCGCCTAATGATTTGCTAGATCAGCGTGACCAAGCTATTTTTGAGCTTAATGGTTATATGGATATTAAAACCTTTCCAGGTGACAAAGGCATAATTAATGTTTACACTGGAGATGGTCGTTTGCCCTTAGTGGGTGACAATAGCATCACTTATTTGCAAGCTCAACGTTCTGAATTTACCAATGAAAACCGTACCGAAATTTTTATGAACGTGGGCGGTGAAATGCGAGAAGTTTCTAGCCATATAAAACAGGGGCAATTGGGTGCTGTTTTAGATTACCGTAATAACATGCTAGATAAATCGATGAATGATTTAGGTCTGATGTTAAACGGAGTGGTTGCGGCTACTAATTGGCAACATTATCAAGGTTATGATATTAATGGCGACGCAGGTGGAAATTTTTATGAACCCTTAAATATTAATGCTTTAAAAAGTAATAAAAATGCAGGAGCAGAAGACGGCACGGGCATTAGCGTTAATTTCCTACCTAAAATAGATACTCTAGCTGGGTTTAATGGACAACCTCCTTACTCACCAGGTACTCAACCAGACACCTTTGGTGATAAAGAAACTTTTTTAGCAACCGCAAACACCGCTATTGGCGACTTTAAGGCAAGAGAATACGAAATACGGGTTAATGGAGCAGGTGATTTTGAAATTTTTGACCATAAAGCAAATAATAATACCCCGCTTGCTACCGTACCTTTTAACACCAATGCTGAAATTGATGGCTTAAATTTTGATTTCACAGGTGTAGCAGCTGGTTCAGTTTCTACCGGTGATAAGTTTTTGGTAAAACCACACCAAGAAATGATGGGAACTTATAAGAGCGTTTTAAGCCACCCCGATTTAATTGCCGCAAGGGGACAGTCACCTGTTGATATCAATGCAGATGGTTCTTTGCTGGACGAAGTACCAGCAACCGCCTCTGATGGTGATAATGTGAATATGGCAAATATGGCAAGTTTGCAGTCACTTAAAATATTATATTCAGATATCTCTGGTTCAGCTTCAGAAACCTTGTTAGGTGGCTATTCACGCATGGCAACCAATGTAGGTATGTATGTGCGAGGTACTGATATTCAGCTAACCGCACAGACTAGTGTGTTTGAACAAATACAACAACGACGAGAATCTATGTCGGGAGTTAGTTTAGATGAAGAAGCGGCAAATTTGATGCGGTTTCAGAAATCCTACCAAGCTTCGGCACAGATATTGCAAACTTCACAAACTTTGTTTCAAACTATTCTTGGTGCAATTAATTAGGGGGTTATGATGAGAATTTCAACTTACCAATTTCAATCAACCAGCTTTGATACTATTAACAAACACCAAAATAATTTGTTAGATATTCAAGAAAAATTAAGCACGGGTAAACGAGTGAATAAACCAGGTGATGACCCTGTTGCCACCTCACAAATTCATTCGTTAAATAAAACCATGAATACCCTTGCCCAATACGAAAAAAATGGACAATACGCTAAATCGCAATTAGCATTAGAAGAAGTTCAAATTGATACTGCCATTAGTGTTTCTCACCGTGCAAGAGAACTAACCATTCAAATGATGAATGAAACCTACACGCCAGAACAGCGTCAGGCAGCAGGGCAAGAGATTGGTCAAATTATTAAGCATCTAGCCAATATTATGAATTCAACTAACTCCGAAGGTGAATTGCTGTTTGCAGGAAACAATGTAAATGATGGCAAGGCTTTTGTTAGCGACCCAGCTAATTCTGGCGGTTTACAAGCAGGAAATGAATATTTTGCCTATATTGGCAGTGCCAATGCAGGAGCGGATTATGATGAAAGAGCCAACTTTGGCTCTCGCTTTGTTCAGATTGGTTTTGATTCAGACAATAAAATATCTCCCAACGACAAAGGCGACCCCAGCCGAGTTAGAATAACCGATAATGGTGGCGATGTATTTGGTATCCCTGGTGCAACTTCATTACCACCAGGAGTAGATAAAAATTTAATTAATGTACTGGTTCAGTTAAAGGATTCACTTGACCAAGGGCATCAACCACCCGCCGAAATAGGGGAAGATTTACTTTTAAGCACTAAAACTATGTCACGCCAGTTAGCCGAAATTGGTAGCCGACAAAATCGTATTGAAACCCAGTATGATTCAGGGCAATCTTTTAGATTATCACTTGAAGAACGTCGTTCAACCATTGAAGATCAAGATGTGGTAGCAGGTATTTCTGAATTTACTCGTCATCAAAGTGCGTTACAAATGGCACAACAAGTTTTTACCAGAGTGCAAAGTATGTCCTTGTTTGACTATTTGAATTAGTTGGCTTTATTTGTGCTAGTTGATACCTATGTTTTTAGTAGAAGTAGGTAGTTAACAGCAACATGACACAAACAAGTAAAATCATTATATTTATGTTCCTTTCGGTTATGTTATTGGCTGTTGTCAGTGGTAGCATGATGTTGAATTTTAAAAAAACAGTCATAGAACAGTCAGTTAATACCAGTCCTGTAGTGCATTCCACTAGCCCGACTGGAATTCGTTCAATTGTGGTGGTTGATGCAAAAATAGAAATGGTTGATTCCCTGCAACAAGCCATTACAGAAGATTTAATTGATACCGCTCCTAAAATTGTCAAAGATTCTGCCAAACATAAAATAGCCTCTTTAACTCCTGTAACTCATTCGCCTAAACCGAATAGTCACCTTCGTTCTAAAACATCGCCTTCATCTATTGAACAACCATCATTGATTATCTATGAAGATGAATTGGTTATAGAGTTTCCTAAAAGCCTAGCATCTTCTAGCAACCTTAAGCAAGCTATTGCAAGGGTACTGTTATCGAAATCGCCACGTACAGAAAAGAATTTATTATCTAAAAAACCTTTTGATATGAAAGTAACCCCTTATTTTTATAAAAAAGTTGTCGATGAAAACAATCACCCTATTCGCTACCCAAAACAAGCCTATAACTACGCAAATTTTTTGCTAGCTAATATGACAGAAAGTTTCTCTGATGAAGAAGGTAGCTTTGTTTTAGTTTATATTCCACTCATTCAATCCGACTTAACAGGACCTGCCAAAAATTACCAAACTTGGGTAGAAGACTATAGTAAAGAGTTTGGAATTAAACCTTCATTAATTTATGCCATTATGGAAACCGAAAGTGCTTTTAATTCTCATGCAGTCAGCAAGTCAAATGCGATTGGATTAATGCAAATAAAAGCCAATGCGGCAGGTAGAGATGTCTTTAATTTGGTAGATGAAAAGCCAGGACAACCAACAAAATATGAATTATTTAACTCTGAAAATAATATCCGTATGGGTACGGCTTACTTAAGTTTATTAAAAAATGATTACTTATCTGCGGTTAAAAATGAAAAAACTAAGGAAATGATGGCAATTTCTTCCTATAATGGAGGCTTAAGTACCGTGTTAAGTCTGTTTGGTGATACAAGAAAAGAAGCTTTTGCTAAGGTAAATAGAATGAGCCCAAAACAGGTTTATCACAAGTTAAAATATAAACATAAATCGGCAGAAACTAGAGCCTACTTAAGTAAAGTTCTTAAAGCAAATGCTAAATATAACGATTTACTTAACGTCCCCACCGAACGTTATTCAGGTCTTTCTTATGCAAGTTATTAAGGATAGGTTGAATAATTAAAGAGCCCCTAAAATAACAGAGAAATTAAAACAACATGGCATCATCATACTGGCAAGGAAAACAAGTTTTAGTAACAGGTGCTGATGGTTTTATTGGCTCACACCTTTGTGAATCCTTAGTTAAAGCAGGGGCAAAAGTTAGAGCTTTAGCCTTGTATAATTCATTTAACGACTGGGGGTGGTTAGAACAATCTCCATTGTTAAAGGAAATAGAAGTGGTTAGTGGTGATGTCCGCGACCCATTTTTATGCAAAAAAATTACCCAAGATTGCCACACCGTTTTTCACCTAGCCGCCTTAATTGCTATTCCTTATTCCTATGTAGCCCCTAATTCTTATGTAGAAACCAATGTTAATGGAACTTTAAACATCGCTCAAGCTTGTTTAGAAAATGGGGTTCAGCGCTTAATGCACACTTCCACCTCTGAAATTTATGGTACGGCTCAATATGTACCTATTGATGAAAAACATCCGCCACAAGCGCAGTCTCCCTATAGTGCCAGCAAAATAGGGGCAGATGCCATGGCATTGTCCTATTTTAATTCGTTTGAGATGCCTGTTTGTATCGCACGACCTTTTAACACCTACGGGCCAAGGCAATCAGCACGGGCGGTTATTCCCACTATTATTAGCCAAATAGCCAATGGAGCAACCGAAATTAAATTGGGCGATACCAGCCCAACACGTGATTTTAATTATGTAACCGATACTTGTGTCGGCATGATGGCAATTGCTCAAGCAGAGCAAACATTGGGGCAAGCAATTAATATCGGCTCTAATTTTGAAATATCGGTGCAAGACACCCTTAATTTAATTAAAGAAATAATGCAGTCTGATGTACGCTTTGTAACCGATGAACAGCGTTTACGCCCTAAGGGTTCGGAAGTATTTAGGCTCTGGTGTGATAATTCTTTAATTAAAGAACTCACCGATTTTTCACCACAATATAATATCCGTCAAGGGTTAGAAGCCACGGTAGATTGGTTTAGCCAGCCTGAAAATTTAAAACGCTATAAAGTAAATATTTACAATGTCTAACCCGCAACAGTCTTTATTAGACCTCATACGCCAACACTATCAAACTGAAGAGTTTATACCGCTACACGCACCTTGTTTTGACCAGCAAGAAAAACAATTATTAAACGAATGTATTGATAGCACTTTTGTATCAACCGTTGGCAAATTTGTAGATGAGTTTGAGCAGAAAGTTGCTGCCTATACGGGAGCCAAATACGCCATAGCCGTTACCAACGGAACTTTAGGCTTGTTTTTGGCTTTAAAAACCGTCGGCGTGCAAGCTAATGATTTAGTGATTACCCAATCTTTAACCTTTGTTGCCACCGCCAATGCAATAAGTATGCTAGGTGCAAAGCCACTGTTTTTGGACGTAAGTGAAAATACGTTAGGCTTGTCTGCCAAAGAATTAGCAACGTTTTTAACCACCGAAACATTTCAAAAAAATGGTGAAACCTACCATACAAAAACCCAACAAAAAATAGCCGCCTGTGTGCCTATGCATAGCCTTGGGTTCTCTGCCGAAATAGATAAAATTGTTAGCTTGTGCCGACAATATAATTTAAAAGTAGTAGAAGATGCCGCCGAAAGTTTAGGCAGCTTTTATCAAAACCAACACACTGGGACTTTTGGCGATATAGGCGTATTCAGTTTTAATGGCAACAAAATTTTAACCACTGGCGGGGGCGGAATGTTAATAACCAACAACGAAGCACTGGCAAAAAAAGCCAAGCACCTAAGCACCACCGCCAAAGTTCCCCATCAATGGTTATTTGAGCATGACGAAATAGCTTATAACTTACGTTTACCTAATTTAAATGCCGCTCTGGGTGTGGCTCAAATGAATAAACTAAATTCATTCTTAATTGAGAAGCGTTTATTAGCTAAAAAATACCATATTTTTGCCTCAAAAACCCTAAAATCACCAGGGGTGCCCCCCCCTATACTGTTTAAAAGACCTAAAAATCAACAACCAAACAACTGGTTAAATGCCTTTATATTTGAAAATCAACAGCAAAGAGATAATTTTCTTGCCTTATCAAATGAGCAGGGCATTCAAACCCGTCCTTTATGGACACCAATGCACCAGTTAGCTATTTATAAAGATACAATTTGTGCCAGTATGCCCGTAACTGAATATATGGCAGAAAGATTAGTTACTATACCGAGTGGAATTAATTGTGAAAGTAGGAAGCGAGATGAATAGTTTAGTTAAAACCCCCGTGTTATTGATTGGTGGAGGAGGGCATTGTGCCTCAATAATTGATGTCATTGAAACCGACAATAAATTTGAAATAACAGGTATAGTAGAAGCAGGAGGCACACAAGGTGTTGGTTTGTTAGGCTATCCTGTAATCGGTTCAGATGACGAACTTGCCGAGCTAATTAAGAAAACTCCGAATTGCATCATTACAGTAGGTCAGCTAAATTCAGCTATCGTTCGCCAAATGTTATTTAAAAAAATTAAACAAGTTGGCGCTAAGCTACCCATTATCATAGCGACCAGTTCACATGTAGCCCATTCAGCAACACTTGCCGAAGGAGTGGTGGTCATGCACCAATGCTTTGTTAACCACTTTGCTAGAGTGGGCAAAAATACTATTATCAATAACCATGCACTGGTTGAACATGGAGCCATGATTGGCGATTTTTGCCATATCTCAACAGGAGCGATAGTCAATGGAGATGTAACCATTGGTGATGAATGTTTAATAGGCAGTGGAGCGGTACTGATACAAGGTATAGAAATTTGTTCAAAAGTTATTATCGGAGCAGGAGCAATTGTGGTGAACAGCATTCATCAACCCGGTACTTATGTAGGTAATCCAGCAAGGAA
>CAZZKU010000011.1:0-13741 GCA_964654635.1 uncultured Piscirickettsiaceae bacterium
AAATTGGCGGAATAATGGAGCTAGGGGCAACAGGGCGTAGTGAATGGATGGAAATAGGTACTTATATTGAAAAATCTATTACCTCTGAAATGTCTGGAAATATGATTGATTTGTGTCCTGTCGGCGCGTTAACCTCGAAACCGTTTCGTTACTCTGCTCGCCCTTGGGAGCTAAAATCACATAAAGGTATTGCGCCTCATGACAGTGTTGGTTCTCATATTATTATGCATTCCAAAAATAATGTCATTAAACGTGTTGTACCAGGTGATAAAGAATCGATTAATGAAATTTGGATTTCTGATCGTGACCGATTTTCGTATGAAGGCTTAAACGGAGATGATCGTTTAACCGTTCCGATGATTAAAGAAAAAGGAATCTGGAAACAGGTTGATTGGGAAACCGCTTTGGCTTTTAGTGCTGATAAATTAAAAGCTTTAAAATCCGATGCTGAAGAAGTAGGGGTGCTTGGCTCACCTTCTTCTACCCTTGAAGAACTACAATTGTTGCAAAAATTAGCACGTGGTTTAGGCTTTAATAATATTGATAGTCGATTACGTCAACAAGATTTTTCTTTAGATATTGATGGTTTTATTGAACCAAAATTAAACCATAGTTTTGCAGAAGTTGAAAAAATTGACTCAACCTTGATTGTAGGTTCTTATTTAAGAAAAGAACTACCGTTGTTAAATCATCGTTTACGCAAAGCCCAATTATCAGGAAAAACGATTTCTTCTATTAACCCCAAATCATTCGATATTAATTATGACATTGCTACCGAAATTGTTGGTTCAGACCTTTCATTAGAATTAGCTGGTGTAGCAAAATCCTTAGAAGTTATTAAAGGTGTTGAATCAGAGTTGTTAAAAGCCATTGTTAGTTCTGATGCTCAAGTAACGATTGCAAAATCATTAATTGAAGTAACGAATAGCTCTATTATGATTGGGCAAATTGCTCAAATGGATGAACAGTTCGGTCAAATTGTTAAATTGGCTAGTTATATTGCGACTTTGTCGGATTCGGTTTTAAATGTTTTACCTATTTCAGCCAATGATGTGGGTGCTCATCTAGTTAACTTCTTGCCAAGTAAGGGTAAGAATGTAGCAGAAATGATGCAGGAAAGAATGAAAGCTTTTATTACTCTAGGTGTTGAAATTGAACATGATATGAGTAATAAAATTGAAGCCATACAAGCAATGAATAATGCTGAATTTGTATTAAACTTAACCGCATTTGATTCGGAAGCGCAGCGTGAGTATTCAGACGTGATGTTACCCATAGCTAGTTTTGCCGAAACAGCGGGTACTTTTGTGAATGCGACAGGCTTAAAGCAATCCTTTAAAATGGCAGTGAAGCCGCAAGGTGATGCTAAAGCGGCTTGGAAAATTTTCCGTGTATTAGGTAATATGTTGGAAATGGATGGTTTTGAGCAAACACACTCTAATCAAGTTTTTGCTGAAATCACCGATAGTCCACCTAAGCTTGATATTAACAATATTAGCTTACCAACAGAAATTGTTTCTGTTAATGAGTCAGCAGAACCCGTTTCAATTTATTCCGTCGATGCCTTGGTTAGACGCTCACCATCATTACAAGCATCAATAGATAATGTAAGTAGTAAAAGCTTAGGAGATAACTATGTTTGATATGTTACAAGCTTGGCTTTCGACTTTCTTATTTGATTGGTTAGCAATCATGATTACGCTTATTGTGCAAGCGGTTGCTGTGGTACTGCCATTAATGTTAGCGGTTGCTTATTTAACCTTAGCGGAGCGTAAAGTTATTGGTTTTATGCAAGTTAGAATGGGACCAAACAGAGTAGGACCTCTTGGCTTTTTGCAACCGATTGCAGATGCTTTAAAGTTAATGCTTAAAGAGGTTGTTTTACCATCACAGGCCAACTTATTTCTTTTTGTAATTGCTCCGGTTCTTGCCATTGCACCTGCTATTGCTGCCTGGGCGGTCATTCCTTTTAATGAAGGTGGAATGGTTGTTTCTGATATTAACGCTGGTGTACTTTATGTTTTAGCAGTTTCCTCAATTGGGGTTTACGGTATTATTATTTCTGGCTGGGCATCTAACTCGAAATATGCTTTTTTAGGTGCTATGCGAGCATCAGCACAAAAAATTTCTTATGAGATTGCAATGGGTTTTGCTTTAGTAACTGTGTTAATGGTTGCTGGAAGCATGAATTTAACCGCTATCGTGGAAGATCAGCAGGGAGGTATTGTTAATTGGTATTGGGTTCCTTTGTTGCCTATGTTTTTTGTCTACTTTGTTTCAGGCTTAGCGGAAACTAACCGTGCTCCATTTGATGTGGCAGAGGGTGAGTCAGAAATTGTTGCTGGTTTCCATGTGGAATATTCAGGTATGGCATTTGCGGTATTTTTCTTAGCAGAATATGCCATGATGATTCTGATTTCATTTATGACTGCGATTATGTTCTTAGGCGGTTGGTTATCTCCTTTTGAAGGCATTCCATTTTTAGAGTCTATGTTTTCGTGGGTTAGTGGTTTTGTATGGCTTTCTCTAAAAGTCGCTTTCCTTCTATTCTTATTCTTATGGTTTAGGGCAACTTTCCCACGTTATCGTTATGACCAAATCATGCGACTAGGTTGGAAAGTGCTTATTCCTCTCACCATTCTTTGGGTCTTCGTTGTTATGTTGATGAAGTACACTAATTTTGGCCCTTGGTTCAATTAATAGGATTAATTATGATTGCATTTTTAAAACATCAAATTAAAACTTTTGGATTAATTGAATTATTCCAAGGCTTGTCTGTAACGGGTAAGTATTTCTTTAAAAAGAAAATTACGGTTCGTTATCCAGAAGAAACAACTCCTTTATCCCCACGTTTTCGAGGGCATCATGCTTTGCGTCGTTATGAGAATGGCGAAGAAAGGTGCATTGCTTGTAAATTGTGTGAGGCTGTTTGTCCTGCTAATGCGATTACTATTGAGTCTGAAGAAAGGGACGATGGTTCGCGTCGAACAACACAATATGATATAGATATGTTCAAGTGTATTTACTGTGGCTTTTGTGAAGAAGCTTGTCCAGTAGATGCCATTGTAGAAACTCGTATATTTGAATATGAGTTCCATGGTCGCGAGCTTAGTATTATTACCAAAGAGAGGTTACTTGATTTTGGTGATGAGCATGAAGAACAAATTGCAGCAGATCGTTCTGCAGATGCTAAATATCGCTAGTAGTGTTAAATAACGCAATTATAAGAGAGAGCAAGAGAAAAACATGACATTTTTAGAATTTATTTTTTACGTATTAGCGGGCATTGCAATTGTTGGGGCATTGATGATGATTACGGTCAAAAACCCAGTTAAAGCTACTTTATGGTTGGTGCTAAGTTTTATAGCAACAGCAGGGGTTTGGCTTACTGCCCAAGCGGAGTTTTTGGGGCTGGTGCTGATTTTAGTTTATGTGGGTGCTCTTATGGTGCTGTTCTTGTTTGTGGTTATGATGATTGATATTAACATTGCAGAAATTAAAGAAAATTTTACTGATTATTTACCTATTGGAGTGCTGGCTTCAGTAGCTATTCTTGCGATGTTGTATATGGTGGTTGGACCGAGCCATTTTGGTTTAGATAAATATGCAACTCCTGAAGGGTTTTCTGCCGATTACAGTAACACTAGGGCAATTGCCATACCATTATATACCGAGCATGTTTATGCCTTTATTTTAGCTGCCGTTTTATTGTTGGTCGGAATTGTTGCTGCGATTACTTTGGTATTAGGGCGTCGCTCAACAACGTTTGTGCTTCATCAAGATATTGATAAACAAGTTAAGGTCCAAGCAAAAGACCGATTTAAGATGGTAAAAATGGATTCAGTAGTAGAAAAAGATGTCGTTAAAGATGCATCAAAGGTTGAGGAAGATAAATCATGATTGCATTATCAGACTATTTAATATTTAGTGCTATTCTTTTTACGATTAGTATGGCAGGTATTTTTCTGAATAGAAAAAATGTCATTATTCTTTTAATGTCGATTGAGCTATTACTGCTTGCCGTTAATACCAATTTCATTGCTTTTTCATATTTTTTAAACGATGTGACGGGACAAATTTTTGTATTTTTCATCTTAACCGTAGCGGCTGCCGAAGCAGCGATAGGTTTGGCAATAATTGTATTGGTGTTCCGTAATCGTAAGAGCATTAACGTTGATGACTTAGGCTCTCTAAAAGGATAATACCAGCATGACATTAAAATTTATTCTAACGTTAATTCTACTCTCACCTTTATTTGGTGCCGTTGCCGCGGGGTTATTTGGTAAGCAAATAGGCAGAAAAAACGCCCATGCAATTACTATTTTGGGTGTTGGTGTATCAATGGTCTTGTCAGCCTATGTGTTCTTTTTGTTCGTTATTCAAGGGCATGACACGTTTAATGATTCTTTATATACTTGGCTTGTGTCAGATGGTATTAAGTTCGAAATAGGGTTTTTAATTGACAGCCTGTCAGCGACTATGATGTTAGTGGTCACATTTGTTTCTTTAATGGTACATATCTACACAGTAGGCTATATGAAACATGATGAAGACTATTCTGATGATGATGCTTACTACCAACGTTTCTTTAGTTATATTTCTTTATTCACTTTCTCTATGCTTTCTCTGGTTATGGCAAATAACTTCTTACAACTGTTTTTTGGTTGGGAAGCAGTAGGACTGGTTTCTTATTTGTTGATTGGTTTCTATATGAAGCGTGAGTCGGCTATTCAAGCTAACTTAAAAGCTTTTTTGGTTAACCGAGTAGGAGATTTTGGCTTTATTCTCGGTATTGCTATCGTGCTTATGTATTTTAATACCTTAGATTATGCTGAATTCTTTGCTGGGCTAGAAGCACATAAAGATACAACGATTAGTTTATTCCCTGGTGTCGAATGGTCAATGATTACCGTAATGTGTCTTTTTCTATTTGTTGGAGCAATGGGTAAATCGGCTCAAATGCCTTTGCATGTATGGCTACCAGAGTCTATGGAAGGTCCAACACCTATTTCAGCATTAATTCACGCGGCAACAATGGTTACAGCGGGTATATTCATGGTGGCTCGCTTGTCACCAGCTTATGAAATGTCTGAAGCTGCACTTGGTTTTATTCTCTTTATTGGTGCTTTAACCGCCTTTATGATGGGCTTATTGGGGATTATTCAAGATGATATTAAACGTGTTGTTGCCTATTCAACTTTATCTCAATTAGGATATATGATTGCGGCACTGGGTGTATCTGCTTATGCAGCAGGTATGTTCCACGTCCTAACTCATGCCTTCTTTAAAGCCTTGTTGTTCCTTGGAGCAGGCTCGGTAATTATTGCAATGCACCATATTCAAGATATAAGGCAAATGGGTGGACTAAGAAAGTATATGCCCATTACCTATGCCAGTATGTTAATTGGTTCTCTTGCTTTGATTGGTTTCCCTGGGTTTTCAGGCTTCTTTTCTAAAGACAGTATTTTACTAGCTTTAGGCGAGGCAGATTCTTGGATGGCTAGTTTTGCTCTGGTTCTGTTATTAATGGGTGTGTTTATTACCGCTTTTTACAGCTTTAGAATGTTCTTTTTGGTTTTCCATGGCGAAGAATCAGAGTATGTTAAAACTCATAAAATAAAAGAATCGCCTTGGGTAATTACGGTTCCTCTAATATTCTTAGCTATTCCGGCTATATTCCTTGGCTTACCGCTTATTACGCCAATATTATCAGGTGCTTACTTTGCCGATGCAATCGTGGTTTATGAAGCCAATGATGTGCTGGCTAGAGTCTATACCAACTATTATGATGGTGCGATTGATTTGATTATTAAATCTTTGTTAACACTACCCGTTATATTGGCTTTGTCAGGTGTTTTCTTTGCTTGGTTGTTTTATCTTAAAATGCCACATATTCCAGTAAAAATTAAAAAGTTATGTCCTAGAGGTTTCTATGTTTTAGACAGTGCTTTTGGTTTTGACCGTTTAAATGAAATAGTCTTTGTTGATGGTATGCGAAAAATGGGAAGCTTCT
Source organism: uncultured Piscirickettsiaceae bacterium (assembly GCA_964654635.1). GTDB lineage: Bacteria > Pseudomonadota > Gammaproteobacteria > Thiomicrospirales > Thiomicrospiraceae > Hydrogenovibrio. Next base: position 6,014 of record CAZZKU010000011.1, read on the forward strand.
TCTCACATTCTATTGATAATAAAATAATTGATACAGGGATGGTTCGTAGAACATTCATGTCAGTAGGTAGTAGTGCATCAGCAATGAAATTGGCTCAAACGGGATTTCTTTACCACTATGCGTTTGTGATGATTTTTGGCCTATTAGCGATGCTAATATGGGTTCTGTGGTAATAGAGAAGTTAAGGAAACAATAAAATTATGTCCGATTTTCCTATATTAAGTACATTAATTTGGCTGCCTGTCATAGGCGGGTTACTCGTTCTGTTTATTGGACGAGATAGACCTACTTTTGCCAAATGGTTCTCTTTAATTATAACCGTCGTTACTTTTGCGATATCAATTCCGCTATGGTTAAGTTTTGATATGACAACATCTGATATGCAGTTTGTTGAAAAGGTTTCTTGGATACCTCAATTTAATATTATGTATCACTTGGGGGTTGATGGATTATCAATGCCTTTGATTTTATTAACAACCTTTACGCAAGTTTTAGTTATTGCTTCAGCTTGGGATGTTATTAAAGAACGTGTTGAACAATATATGGGTGCTTTCCTAATTATGGGTGGCATCATGGTTGGCGTATTTGCAGCACTTGATTCCATCTTGTTCTATGTTTTTTGGGAAGCCTTATTAATTCCGATGTTTATCGTTATTGGTAAGTGGGGCGGCAATGAAAGAGTTTATGCCACCATGAAGTTTTTCATCTATACCTTCTTAGGCTCGGTATTTATGTTGATTAGCTTCATTTATTTATACTTACAATCTGGTAGTTTCTCGATTTTAGGCTTCCATAGCATGCATATAGGCATGACTGCTCAAGTGTTAATTTTCTTAGCATTCTTAGCCGCCTTTGCCGTTAAAATTCCGATGTTTCCTGTACATACCTGGTTGCCAGATGCACACGTGCAAGCACCTACCGCAGGTTCTGTTGTTCTAGCTGCCATCATGTTGAAAATGGGGGGCTATGGTTTTGTCCGTTTTAGCTTGCCTATTACTCCTGATGCCGCAATGACTTTAGATTGGCTAGTTATCAGTCTATCACTAATTGCAATTTTCTATATTGGTATTGTCGCTTTGGTGCAAACGGATATGAAAAAACTAGTGGCTTATTCTTCAGTATCGCATATGGGCTTTGTTACTTTAGGTATGTTCCTGGTTTACGATATTATCCAAAATACGGGTGGAATACAGGGTGCTGCTCTAGGTATGGAAGGAGCGATGATTCAGATGATTTCTCATGGCTTTATTTCAGGTGCCATGTTCCTCATGATAGGTGTTCTATATGACCGAATGCACACACGTGAGATAAGTGCTTATGGAGGTGTTGTAAATAAAATGCCAATATTTGGTTTCTTTGCCGTGTTGTTTGCAATGGCAAATGCTGGTTTACCTGGAACATCTGGCTTTGTTGGAGAGTTTATGGTTATTTTAGCTGCATTTAAAGCAAATGCTTGGTATGGAATAATTGCAGCGAGCACCTTAATTATTGGTGCGGCTTATACGCTTTGGATGATTAAAAGAGTTTTCTTTGGTCCTGTTGCAAATGAAAATGTTGAAAAGCTAGAAGACTTAAATAAGCGTGAATTTGCCCTTATGGCAATTTTAGCCGTAGCTGTTGTTGGGGTAGGGGTGTTCCCATACCCTATTATTGAAGTCATGCAAGTGTCGGTCGAAAACTTGTTGATTCAAGCAACGACATCAAAACTATAAGAATTAGGCGAGTTAAAAAGATATGAATTTTGTAATCCCAAGCTTTGCACCAGCAGCACCTGAAATAGTATTGTTGGTACTAACTTCAATATTATTAATTATGGATACCATTTGGACGAAACGTTTTAAGTTTGCCACCTATTACGCAACTCAAGCCATTTTAACCATCACCGCATTGCTTATATTATTTAGCTTTACTACTGAAGAAGTGCTTACTTTCCATGGTAGCTTCATTAGAGATACCTTCGCAGATGTGATGAAGTTATTTATATTGCTAATTACAATGGGCGTATTTTTATTCTCTAGAGAGTATTTACAACAAAAGAATTTTTTTCGTGGTGAATACTTTGTATTAGGACTCTTTAGCGTACTGGGTATGTTTGTTATGGTTTCTGCCAATAACTTGATAACCATGTTTATTGGGTTAGAAATAATGTCTTTATCTGTTTATACCATGATAGCGATGCGAAAAGATCATCAAGCAGCACTTGAAGCTTCAATGAAATACTTTGTTTTAGGTGCTTTAGCAACAGGCATGATGTTGTATGGTTTTTCAATGATTTATGGTGCGACAGGAAGTGTACAATTTGACGTGATTGCAAGTGTTATAGCATCTGGTAAAGTAGACGATGTTATCTTATCCTTTGGTTTAGTCTTTGTGGTTATTGGTCTGGCATTTAAGCTAGGAGCGGTTCCTTTCCATATGTGGGTACCTGATGTTTATCATGGTGCGCCATCCGCCGTCACTTTGTTTATTGGTACCGCACCTAAATTAGCCACTTTTGTTATGTTGTACCGAGTGTTAATTGACGGTTTGGAAGGCTTGTCAGCAGAATGGCAGACTTTACTAATTATGCTTGCAGTATCCTCTTTAGTAGTAGGTGCCTTTGTTGCAATAGTGCAAAAAAACTTAAAAAGAATGTTAGCTTATTCAGGAATAGGGCATGTTGGCTTTATTCTGTTAGGAATTATTGCTGCAAACCAAGATGGTTATTCTGCCGCTATGTTTTATACTATTGTTTATTCTATTACCGCTGTTGCTGGCTTTGGTATGATCGTAGTATTAAGCAGAATGGGCAGTAGTTTTGATAATATTGTAGATTTTAAAGGTTTGAATGCAAGAAATCCTTGGCTAGCATTAATGTTCTTGTTTGTTATGTTCTCTATGGCAGGTATTCCCCCATTTATTGGCTTCTATGCCAAAATAGTTGTACTGGAAGAGGTTATTAATTCAGGATTCATTTGGCTAGCAGTCTTTGCTGTTGTTACTTCGGTAATAAGCACTTATTATTATTTAATGGTCGTAAAAGTAATGTACTTTGATGAACCTGATGAAACCTCAAAAGCAGAACCCGTTACCCGTCAATTAAATGTAGCAATCAGTTTTGTTGCGATTGCTTTATTAGTATTAGGCATAATGCCTTCAGGCTTAATTGATCTAGCTTATAATAGCCTGTAAATATTTATTTAGGAGATAACATGACTGTCGATAACGCCGTTACATTATTGTTAATTACTTCAATTGTTTTAGCCAATGTTCCTTGGATTTTGTCTAATAAAATATTCATGTTCATTACAGTCAAAACAAAAAGTATTTGGACAAACTTAGCGGAATGGTTTATCTATTTTATTTTAATGGGTTTTATCAGCTTTTTATTAGAATACAAAGTGATGGGACACGTAAAAGAACAAGAGTGGGAATTTTATGTAATAAACCTATTTATGTTTGCTATATTCTCATTCCCAGGCTTTATTTATCGCTATAACCTAAGAAGTTTTTTAGAGAATAAAAAAAGCCCCAAAATAGTTAAATAAATAGCTTGCAATAGTCTTACAAGACTATATAATACGCCACATCAAGAAGGCAACGTCATCTTGGATTACATACTGTCGCGGGGTGGAGCAGCTTGGTAGCTCGTCGGGCTCATAACCCGAAGGTCATTGGTTCAAATCCAGTCCCCGCTACCACATTCTAAAAACCTGGTTTCTATACGTTTTTAACGTTTTAGACACCAGGTTTTTTTTTGGCTAGAAAATAGGTTTAGCCGATATTGTAGCTAAACGTAGCTAAACCTTAAACCACCTCTCCACGACCTATCGCTGAATAGAAAAAACCCTTATCAGCTAATAATTTTGGTGAATAAAGGTTTCGTCCATCAAATATAACCGCTTGTTTCATACTTGGCTTCATTGCCATAAAATCTGGGTTGTAAAATTGTTGCCACTCGGTTAAGACAAACAAGGCATCGGCGCCTTTTAATGCACCATACATATCATCTGCTACCAGTAAGTTTTCATGCTTAATTTTAGCGATAAAGTTTTTTGCTGCTTTTGGATCAAATACCGATACTTCAGCACCTTGAGCTAACAAGGCGGTCACTAAATCTAAGCTAGGTGAGTTTTCTACCGATGATGTATTGGGTTTATAAGACAAGCCCCACACGGCAAACTTTTTACCGACCAATTTACCAGAAAAATAACGCCAAGCTTTTCTAAACAAGACTTCTTTTTGGTTTTCATTGGCAACCAGTGCCGAGCTTAACAAAGTAGAATCAGCACCTTTTTCGTCAAAAGTATCAATTAAGGTCTTTATATCGGCTGAAAAACTTGAGCCACCAAACCCACATCCTGGGTTAATATAATGAAAGCCTATTCGCGAATCTGAACCAATTCCCTGCCGAAGTTCTTCCACATCTATTCCGAGTAATTCAGCACTATTAGCCAATTCATTAATTAAACTAACTCTAGTTGCTAACATAGAATTTAAAGCAAACTTAGTGTATTCAGCTGCTCGACTTGACATTAATTTTATTTGATTTTCATCAAAGTAAAATGGTTTTAACAATGCTTGCATTAGGGTTAAAGAATCGGCACTGCCTCCACCTAAAATAATACGGTCAGGGTTTAAAAATTGCTTTAAGGCACTCCCTTTGCTGATTAGCTCTGGCATTGCAATCACCTCACAACTGAAGATTTTAGCTCTTTGCTTAAACTCTTGCTCAACCAATAAATTAAACGCTTCTGTTGTCCCTACAGGAAAGGTTGATTGATTTACAATAAGTACATTTGAATTTATCGTTTTGGCTATTTTAATGATTAATTTTTTGGCTAACAGTAACTCATTACTAGGTAGGTTTATAATAATAACTTCAGAATTTAAAATTGCATCTAAGTCATCAGCAACATAAGCTAGTCGTTGAGCAGACTGTTGTTTCAATAATAAATCTGTCAGTCCTGGTTCAGCTTCAATGCCCAATTTATTATTAGAAAAACCATCATTTTCATCATCATAAAACACCACTTTAACATGATTACCCGTTTTAGCTAAAGCTCCCGCACACACTAATGCGGCTACATCATTACCAAAAACACTAACTTTCATATTTTGATCCACTGGGTTGTTTCAACCTGGTTAATAAGTTTTCTGTGGAAGGGTCAAAATCAAACTTCTCACTTCCTTGTAAAGCTTTATGAGTATCCACCGCAATCATTTTACCCAGCTCAACTCCCCATTGATCGAAAGGGTTGATATTCCAAATAACCGACTCTACAAAAGTTTTATGCTCGTACAAGGCAACTAACTTGCCGATAGAATTTGCTGAAACAGCATCAAGTAAAATAGTGTTAGAGGGCTGGTTGCCAGGGTAATGTTTAAATGGACTGTCAAACAAAGATTGTAAGTTTTTAGGAATAGCATCATCACCAAGCATAAGCACTCTTGATTGAGCTAGACAATTCGCCAAAGCCAATTCATGCTGTTCCTTTAAAGACTGCTCTAAAGCCGCCTCGGCGGAGTGGTTAAAATCATCTCTTTTAATTACGGCAATAAAGTCGCACATTACTTTTTGAGTACCCTGGTGCAGTAATTGATAAAAAGCATGTTGTGCATTCGGCCCTACTTCACCCCATAAAATAGGGCAAGTTTTATAACCAACTTTATTACCTTGCCTATCTACCGACTTACCATTACTTTCCATAACTAGCTGGGTTAAATAAGCAGGTAGATACTTTAAACGAGCGTCATAAGGTAAAATTGATTTTTGCTGAATGGCTAAAAAATTGACATTCCAAACATCAATCAAAGCCAATATAACAGGAATGTTTTGGGCTAATGGTTGTTGCTGAAAATGTTCGTCCATTTCTCTTGCCCCTGCAAGAAATTCTTTAAAACCATCCATGCCCATTTTTAAAGCTATTGGCAAACCAATGGTTGACCACATAGAATATCGACCACCGACCCAATCCCAAAACAGCAATTGATTTTTAGTAGGGATTCCCCAATTAAGCATTTTCTCAGGACTAGCGGAGACGCCTATAAAATGTTGGTTTAAAATCAACTCTCGATTAGCTATTTTTTGCTCCAGCCAATGTATAGCGGTTTCAGCATTGGCTAAGGTATCAATGGTAGAAAAAGACTTTGATGCCAGAATAAACAAGGTAGTTTCGGGGTTTAGTTGCTTAAATATATTTGTAGATTGCGTACCATCGATAGAGGATATAAAATGTAAATTAATTGATGAGGCTGTTGCCTGTAGGGCATGGGTAACCATTAAAGGGCCTAAATCAGAGCCACCTACACCAATATTAACAACATCGGTAATTGATTTTCCGCTCGCTCCTCGCCAATGACCTTGGCGTATTTTAGTGACCATTTTAGCCATTTTTTTAAATTGAGTTTCTATCGATTTTTCTATTTTATTGGCATTTTTCTGCGAGATATTTTTTCTAAGTAAAGTATGCAAAGCAGGGCGGTTTTCTGTGTCATTTACCTTATCACCAGAAAATAGTTTTTCAATCCAGCCAGTAACATCTTGTTCTTTTGCTAAGCCTAAAAGTAGTTCTAAAGTTTCTGCTGTAACTCTATTTTTAGAAAAATCAACATACAAACCTGGCATAGATAAAGCTAATTTAGCAGAACGATTTTTATCTTTCATTAAATCAACCATCTTCACAACACCTGCCCCAGAAGCACAATGTAAGGTTAACTTTTTCCAGGCAACAGAATCAATAACTGACATAAAATCTAACCTGACTTATCTATTAAATATTTCTTAAAATCCGCACCAACTTTATTATCTCGCAAAGCATATTCAACATTTGCTTTTAAATAACCCAGCTTGTCCCCACAATCGTAACTTTCTCCACCGCTAAATTTAAAACCATATACTTGGTCAAAATTAAGCAACTCATCCATTGCGTCGGTTAATTGAATTTCTCCTCCGACTCCTGGTTTGGTTGCTTCAAGTAAGCCCATTAATTCAGCTGTAAATATATAGCGACCAACGACGGATAAATTAGAAGGGGCATCTGCAATGGCAGGCTTTTCAACCAATTTAGAAATTAACATTCCTTTGTCGCTTTCTTTCACTGCCGCAATACCGTATTTATCAACCTCTTCGTTAGCAACTTCCTCCAACGCCACCACACTTTTTCCGTGTTGCTGAAAGGCATCTACCATCTGTTTTAAACAACCTTTTTCAGGGTGATGCATTAATACATCTGGCAACATTACGGCAAAAGGTTCATTTTTTGCCAGCACAGACTTTGCACATAAAACAGCATGCCCTAATCCTAAAGCTTCTGGCTGACGAACACTAATAATACTGACTCCTTTTGGTAGAATACCTTCAATTAATGCTAAACGATCTTCTTTTCCTCGAATTTTTAATTCTGCTTCCAGTTCATAGTTTTTATCAAAGTGATTTTCTATTGCCGCTTTACTAGAATGGGTAACTAAAATAACTTCGGTAATGCCTGCCTCAGCGGCTTCTTCTACAATATATTGAATAAGGGGCTTATCAACTACCGTTAACATTTCTTTTGCAACCGCTTTGGTTGCGGGCAAAAAACGAGTACCCAATCCTGCCACGGGCAGTATTACTTTTGTTATCTTATGTTTCATTTAACGTCTCTATTAATGTTTATAACTTCTTTTTATGCCACAAAAAGCCTAAAATCGCCAGGGGTGGTGCTGTGTTTTATTGTTTTCAAACTATTATATTAGTTTATTTGGCTG
>CAZZKU010000012.1:0-13622 GCA_964654635.1 uncultured Piscirickettsiaceae bacterium
TAGTTTCGGCGTATAAAACCGCTAAAAAAAATGAACTCTTTTTATTCACCCCAAAAGAAACTCAACTGGACAATCTACCAAATGAATTGCTAGTTATGTTTGGCGAACCCGTACATATTTTTGATTTTGACTTAACTCAAAACAAAAAACTACCTCGCTCAGACGCAAAAGAAGTCCTAGAAGCTTTAACTAAAAAAGGCTACTACATTCAAATGCCACCAGGGGAAATTGAAAAAGCTGGCAACATGACGGCTCCTCCTGAAAGGCTAGATAATATTTTTTAAGATTTCTTACTCTAATTTGTGTATAATCCGCGCAAGATAAAAATCAACAAAACCCTATAAATAACAAGGAAATAACATGTCTTTTACACTTCCCGAACTTGCTTATGACTACAATGCACTTGAAGTATCTATTGATGCTAAAACTATGGAAATTCACCATACAAAACATCACAACGCTTATATTACGAATCTTAACAACGCTATTGCCGATACGCCAAATGCAGACAAATCTTTAGATGAACTTATCGCTAACGCAGGTTCTATTTCACCTGCTGTGCGTAATAATGGTGGTGGGCATTGGAACCATTCATTCTTTTGGGAAATTATGACCGGCGACAGCATGGGAACACCAACCGGTGCTTTAGCTGATGACATTAATTCTACTTTTGGAAGTCTTGATGAGCTAAAAAAGAAATTTAACACCGCTGGTGCAACACAATTTGGCTCTGGCTGGGCATGGTTAACTGTTTCTGCTGATGGCAAGCTAGAAGTTTCTTCTACTCCAAACCAGGACAATCCTTTAATGGACGTTGCGGCAACTAAAGGTTCTCCTATTTTAGCACTTGATGTTTGGGAACATGCTTACTACCTACGCTACCAAAACCTACGCCCTGCTTACATACAAGCTTGGTGGGATGTGGTTAATTGGAATAAGGTTTCAGAACTTTATAACGCGGCAAAATAAGCCTCGTTTTATAAAAAAGAGCATTACTAGGGGGGCACCCCTGGTGATTTTAGCCCTTGGAAGGTATTTAATAACTGTTTTTAAACCAGTTCTTCATACTTGCTAAAATTGAAAGGACACTCATTCCATTTTTATTGCCTTTTGGTTCCGCTGTTGGGCGATAGCTGGTATTTTGTTGTGCGTAATGCAATAGACCAACCGTTGTTGCAAAAGAAGGGCTTGCAACTTCATCTTTTAAACCCACTACATCAGTTGGTACTCCCAATCGTACTGGCACGTGAAAAACTTCTTCTGCTAACTCTACCGCACCTTCTACTAGTGAGCTTCCACCGGTTAATACAATTCCTGCGGCTATTTTATCTTCAAAATTCGTCCGTTTTAATTCTGCCTGAATTAACTGGAAAAGCTCTTCATAACGTGGTTCAATCACTTCTACCAAGGTATGTCGAGACAGGCAACGTGAAGGTCTATCGCCAACTGATGCGACTTCTATTTCTTCATCTGAAGAAATTAGTTGTGGCAAGGCACAGGCATATTGGCGTTTAATCTTTTCAGCAGCCGCGGTAGGGGTTCTAAAAGCGACCGCAATATCATTGGTGACTTGATCTCCTGCAACAGGGATAACGGCGGTATGACGAATCGCACCATTTTGAAAAATAGCTATATCGGTTGTACCGCCGCCGATGTCTACCAAACAGACACCTAGCTCTTTTTCATCTTCAGACAATACTGCTTCAGAAGATGCTAGCTGTTCTAAAATAAGGGCATCTACGGTTAAATCACATTTTTCAACACACTTGGTAATATTTTGAGCGGCACTAACCGAACCCGTTACCATATGCACTTTGGCTTCTAAACGAACCCCTGACATACCAATAGGTTCACGGATACCACCTTGGTTATCAATCATAAACTCTTGCGGCAAAATGTGTAAAACTTCTTGGTCACCAGGTATAGCAAGAGTTTGGGCAGCATCAATAACTCGCTGAACGTCTTCTTCTTCAACTTCTTGGTTGCTTATTGCGACCATGCCGTTTGAATTGAAACTGCCTATATGACTGCCCGCAATACCAACTAAAACTGAAGTTGCTTTCACTCCTGACATACGCTCTGCATCATCTATTGCATGTTGAATCGATTCAACCGTGGCATCAATGTTAACTACCACGCCTTTTTTTAGACCCTTTGAAGGGTGCGTACCCAAGCCAATAGCTTCTATTGAACCATCTGCTTTTATTTTACCCACGATAGCCGCTATTTTTGACGTGCCAATATCTAAACCAATTATTATATTAGATTGTGCGGAATGTTGCTTTTTTGCCATTTTAATTTTAGCCTTCAGGATCTTTACTAGGGTTACTTTTAAGTTTCACTACGAATCCATTACTATAGCGTAAATCATAACGTTGTGCTTGTGTTCTTAATGAGCTTTTTACTTTTGGGTAGGCTTTAATAAATAGATCTAACTTATCTTGCCAATCTTCTTTACCAATAATTACTTGTTTACCCGTAACAAAGCTAAGTAGCCAACCACCATCGGCTTGTTGCTCTATTTCTTTTATAATCCAATTTAACTTATCAAAACTTTTCTGGAAGATAGCTAGTTTTTGCAACAAGTCTTTTGCAAATTCTGCCTCTCCTTTTAGCTTAACGAAAGCTTCAAAACCAACAATCGAGCTTGGATAAAATATTTCACCTTGTTGGTTTAACAGACCTGCATCGCCCCAACGCACAACAGGGTTTTGCTCTTCAATTCTTATAATGATTTTACTAGGCCACTTACGCGTTACTTCGGCTTTATATACCCAGTCTAAACGAACCAATTCTGCATGAATTTTTTCTAAATTTAACCGCCAAAATTGTTGACCTATATAAGGAGTTACAACTTGCTCTATTTGCTCACTTTTTAGTTGTTTTAAAGGGGTTAAAACTTTATATTGTTGCACAACTTTACTCGGAGAAAGGAATGCCCAAGCTAAGATACTACTTAGTAGTACCGCAACCAAACCAATTGAGAGGTATTTTTTATTCATCATTTTTTATTTGACACAAGGGCTAGTAAAAGCACAACCAACTCTGAAAAAGACAGTCCGACTTGTTTAGCTGCCATGGGTACTAGGCTGTGATCGGTCATACCTGGAACGGTGTTTAATTCAATTAACCAGGGCGTGTTTTTTTCATCCAACATAATATCCATTCTTCCCCAACCCGAAGCTCCTAATACATCAAACCCTTGTAGACTTAAAGATTTTATTTGACTTATTACGGCTTCACTTAAACTAACGGGCGATAAATATTGGGTGTCATTGGTTTTATATTTGGCATCAAAATCGTAGAATTCATGTTCTGTTTTTAGCTCAATTAAAGGCAAAGCAACATCATCAACAATGGCACAGGTAAACTCTCTGCCAGTAATCCATTGTTCTATTAAAATTTCAGAATCATATTTTTCAGCAAACTTTACCGCTTCACTCAATTCTTGTAGGTTATTTGCCTTTTTCATTCCCAAGCTAGAACCTTCTCGAACTGGCTTAACAATAACAGGAAAAACCATGTTAAAACTATCAACACTAAATGGATTTTGCGGGGAGACGTATCTAAAGTCAGGAGTTGAAATACCCACCCCTTTCCATAACCACTTAGTACGAAGCTTGTCCATCGCTAGGGAAGATGCGGCTTGCCCACTGCCAGTATAAGGAATGTTTAGCGAATCTAAAATTGCTTGCACGCCACCATCTTCTCCCCAACGACCATGAATTGCATTAAAAACACCATCATATTTTCCTGCCAAGGCGGTTAATTGTTGAATGGTGGTTACATCAATTAAATCAACATTTACTTGTTTCGCAAGCAGAGCATCATAAACCGCCTGCCCACTTTTTAAAGAGACTTCTCGCTCGGCAGCAATTCCCCCCATCAATACGGCAACTCGTCCCAACAACTTGACATCTACTTGCTTTGCCAGCTGTAAAAGATTGGCATAATCTGCCTGATTATTAGTCATTGCCATGCCATTTTTTAGCAAAGTGACCAATATCACCTGCGCCCATTATTAGCACCACATCATCATCCATCAATACATTTTCAGCAAGGCTTTCTAAGCTCTCAAAACTTTCTGCATGGATACTCTCTTTTCGTCCCAATAACCTTAGTGATTGCAATAAGGCTTTAGAATCAAACGCAACCAAAGGCGTTTCTCCAGCGGGGTAAACTTCGGTTAAAATTAACAAATCAGGTTTCATTAATACCTGCACAAAATCATCAAATAAATCACGGGTTCTGGAATAACGATGCGGCTGAAAAACCAGCACGATGCGTTTACCTGGAAAGGCATTTTTAGCGGTTTTTAAAGTCGCTTCTAACTCAACAGGGTGATGACCATAATCATCAACCAGGGTTACATTTTTTCCGCCTATCAATCTATTAGGATAAACTTCAAAACGACGGCCAACTCCTTTAAAGCTCCCTAGTGCTGTTTGAATATCTTCCACTGATACATCTAATTCTAAAGCAACTGTAATGGCGGCTAAAGCATTTTGTACATTATGCTCACCAGGTTGGGCAAGGGTTACTTGAAAAGCAGGCTGGTCAAAAGCTTGTACTGAAAAATGCATTAACAAGCCATCAACCTTTACATTAAAAGCCCTTACATCTGCTTGCTCATTAAAGCCGTAGGTAAAAATTTTACGGGATAGTTTAGGTAAAATATTTTGCACATTAATATCATCAATACACAGGATTGCCATGCCATAAAAAGGTAAGCGGTGAATAAATTCAATGAAGGTATTTTCTAAAACCTGGTAGTCGCCTTGGTAGGTTTCCATATGATCTTGGTCAATATTGGTTACCACTGACATCATCGGCGATAGGTGTAAAAATGAAGCATCTGATTCATCGGCTTCTGCAATTAAGTATTTGCTAGAACCTAGTCTAGCATTTGCTCCCACCTGCTTTAACTTACCGCCAATAACAAAGGTAGGATCCAAACCTGCTTGAGTAAGTATAGCAGCAGTTAAACTGGTGGTGGTGGTTTTGCCGTGAGTACCTGAAATGGCTATACCAAAACGCAGACGCATAAGCTCTGCTAACATAGCGGCTCTTGGAATAATTGGAATACGCATTTCACGAGCAAAATCTACTTCGGGGTTGCCTTCGGCAATGGCGGTGGACACCACAACTACGTCGCAGGTTTTTACCTGTTCAGCGGCATGTCCTATTTGGATATCAATTCCTAACGAATTAAGCCTAAAAACCGTAGGATTCATTTTTATATCCGAACCTGACACGCTGTAACCAAGATTAAAACAAACCTCGGCAATACCTGCCATTCCAACTCCACCAATACCGACAAAGTGTATTTTGCTTATATAATCTTTCATAACTAACTTCTCATACCAAACTCATTTTAGAAACTAAGCGTATGATACAAAATAGTAGGGGTTAACGCAGAAATTTTATGAGAAATTAACTTTAAAGCAACATCTCTTTCGCTTCATTAATTGCTTTGACTAAGCAATCAATGTCTTGCAGATTATTATAAACCCCGAAAGAGGCTCGCATGGTAGATGGAACATTGAATTTTTGCATGACGGGCATGGCACAATGGTGGCTTGCTCTAAGTGCTATACCGTCTTGATCCATAAGCGTTGCCATGTCGTGTGGGTGAACTCCGTCTATTACGAAAGAAACTACTCCACCTTTGTGTTTGGCTTGACCAATAATAGTTAGCCCAGAAATTTTAGACAATTCTTCGGTGGCGTATTTTACTAACCTATCTTCGTATTCGGCGATATTATTAATACCAATTTCTTGTATAAAATCAATCGCTGAACCTAGTCCAATAGCTCCTGAAATATTAGGTGTTCCGGCTTCAAATTTATAGGGTAAAACGTTGTATTCTGTTTTTTCAAAGGTAACCGAATAAATCATGTCGCCACCACCTTGGTAAGGTGGCATGGCTTCTAATAAACTTTCTTTACCATACAGCACGCCAATGCCTGTTGGTCCGTACATTTTATGGGCTGAAAAAGCGTAAAAATCACAGTCAATATCTTGCACATCTACCGCTAGATGAGGCACGGCTTGCGCACCATCTATTAATACTTTTGCCCCTGCTTTATGGGCTAACAGAGTCATTTCTTTAACAGGGTTTATGCTTCCCAGTGCGTTTGACATGTGGGTAATCGAAACTAATTTAGTTTTACTGGAAAGCATTTTTTCAAATTCGCTTAGGCTAATTTCACCCAGCGAGTTAATTGGTAAAATGCTTAAGGTAATTCCTTTTTCATCACGTAAAAACTGCCACGGCACTATATTAGAATGATGCTCCATTTCGGTAATGATTATTTCATCACCTTGCTTTAAATTCTGCTTTGCCCAGGTGCTGGCTACTAAATTTATAGATTCTGTTGTACCACTAGTGAATATTATTTCTTTAGTTGAATTGGCATTGATAAACTGGCAGGTTTTTTTTCTTGCCCCTTCATAGGCATCGGTAGCTCGCTCGCTTAAACCGTAAACACCTCGGTGAACATTGGCGTTTTCATAGCTATAATATTGGGTAATCGTATCAATAACCTGTTGTGGTTTTTGTGAGGTTGCCCCATTGTCTAAATACACTAGTGGTTGCCCATTTTCTGTTTGCGTTAACACAGGAAATTGCTTTCTAATCAAGGAAAAATCAGGTTTATTCATATAAAATTAAACTTTATGTTCAGCAGTTAGCTTTGCTAATTTTTGGTTTACTTTTGCACTTAGCCAACATTTAACATCAGAATTAGTGACTAGCTCTAAAGGCTCTAACAAGAATGCTTGGGTAATTAAAGCCAGCGCTTCTTGTTTGCGAATGCCCCTTGCTTGGCAATAAAACAATTGGTTTTTATCAATTTGTCCAGAGGCACAACCATGCGAACATTTAACATCATCAGCATAAATCTCTAGTTGTGGCTTGGTATCCATTTTTGCAGAATTAGACAATAAAAGGTTTTTGTTATCCATTAAACCATCGGTTTTTTGTGCGTCTTCTGCTACATAAATCATGCCATTAAATACACCGCGAGCCTGGTCATGCAAAACAAACTTATGCAGTTGGTTGCTATTACCATGCGGTAAATTATGATTGGTTACGGTACGAGAATCACTTACTTGTTTACCACTAACCAACACCAGCGAATTTTGGCTGGTTTCGCAATGCTCACCATTCATATCGACGGTGTTTAAGTTTCTAGAAAGAAGGCTTCCTAAACTGACAAAAAAAGTAGTGAAGTCGGAATTATCTGCTTGGGTAATTGCTTGGTTATTAAAGTAGAAACTGCTCTTGCCCAGTTCTTGCAATACAAACTGCTGACAGTTGGCATTTGCCTGTACATTAAAGCGACTATAACCGTTGTTAAAGCGAACCGCATCGTTCAAACAAAGGTGTTGCTGAATAATTTTACACTGCGCACCTTCGTTAACAATTACATCTAAACCCACTGTTTCTAGGGTATCTTGCGTGGTTAGTTGCGTAATAAATATAGGCGTTTCTAGTAGTGCGTTGGTGGCAACATTAATAGTAACTGTTTGGCTTGAAAGCATGCCGTATAAAGCTTCAAAGGCATCTTTAGGGCTTAGATTAATTGGCGTATTGGTCAGCTTTATTGCTAGCCCTTTTTCTAGGGTATTTAAATCATCAGACAAGTTTTTTGAAAAAACTCCGTCAATAAAAACCAGTTTAAACGCTTTAAAAGTCGGTAAGTTCGATATTAAGAGCTTTTCAGAGACCACCCCTGGCGATTTTAGGGTTTTTAGGCTGTTCATCCAGCCATTTAAAGGGGTATATTGCCAATCTTCATGTCTTCTGGTTGGCAAACCATTACTGGTTAAAAAGTCTTGGCATTGTTTGCGAATCGCTTGAGTTGCCGACGATTCATTTGCCATGATATTTTTTGACAAAGTTAAGTAATGCTCTATTGTTTTTAATGCGACAGGGCTTTGCTTACGTATTTTTTTTTGTATTGTAGTTGTCATTATTAAATTTCTTTCAACTTAAACTGATTTTGCGGCATGGTATTCTTGAACAATTTGGTCATAACCATTTTCTTCAAGCTCATCTACCAATTCAAACCCACCTGTTTTAATAATTTTTCCATCGTATAAAACATGGACAAAATCTGGCTTAATGTAGTTAAGCAGGCGTTGGTAATGAGTGACTACAATGAAACTTCTTTCGCCATCTTTTAAAGAGTTTACCCCGTTGGCAACTACTTTCATAGCATCAATATCAAGCCCTGAATCGGTCTCATCTAAAATACACAATTTAGGTTCTAATAATGCCATTTGGAAAATATCGTTCCGCTTTTTTTCGCCACCAGAAAAACCGACGTTTACCGAACGGTCTAGTAAATCTTTACGCATACCTAATAGCTCTATTTTGGCTTGAGCAAATTCATCAAAATCAAACATATCTAGTGCTGGTAAACCTTGTTCGTCACGAATTGCGTTAACCGCAGTTTGCATAAATAGTTTATTACTAACGCCAGGAATTTCCACAGGGTATTGAAAAGCTAAGAATATGCCTTTTTTGGCTCGATCTTCGGCATCAACTTCTAGCAAGTCTTCGTCATTAAAAATAATTGAGCCTGCGGAGACTTCGTAATCATCACGACCTGCTAGTACACTGGCTAGCGTACTTTTGCCCGCACCATTTGGCCCCATAATAGCGTGAATTTCACCTGCTTTTACTTGTAAATTTAGACCTTTTAAGATTTTTTTATCTTCATCTTCTTCTACATGTGCGTGAATATTTTGAATATCTAATACTGTTTTAACTGACGTTTGAACTGACATTAACCTACCGACCCTTCTAAGCTTATAGCTAATAATTCTTCCGCTTCTTGAGCAAACTCTAGCGGCAACTCTTTAAATACATCTTTACAGAAACCATTTACAATCATAGAAATAGCATCTTCCTCACTAATCCCACGTTGTTTACAATAAAACAATTGGTCTTCGCCAATACGTGAAGTGGTTGCTTCATGCTCCATTTTTGCGGTGGCATTTTCAACTTCAATATAGGGAAAGGTGTGCGCACCACAGCGGTCGCCAATTAACATTGAGTCACACTGAGTAAAGTTACGAGCATTTTCTGCTGATGGTAAAATTTTAACCAACCCGCGGTAAGTATTTTGCGACTTACCTGCCGACAAACCCTTGGAAATAATGGTGCTACGGGTATTTTTACCGATATGAATCATTTTTGTACCCGTATCGGCTTGTTGTTTATTGTTGGTTAGGGCTACTGAATAGAACTCGCCAATAGAATTATCACCTTTTAAAATGCAGGTTGGATATTTCCAAGTAATTGCTGAACCGGTTTCGGCTTGTGTCCAAGATAACTTAGAATTTTTTCCTTCACAAATACCACGTTTGGTTACAAAATTAAGAATTCCACCTTCTGAGTTTTCATCGCCAGGGTACCAGTTTTGCACGGTAGAATATTTGACTTCAGCATCTTCATGCACAATGACTTCTACCACGGCAGCATGTAGCTGATAAGAATTTCTGGCTGGTGCGGAACAACCTTCAAGGTAACTAACATAACTGCCTTTTTCGGCAATTAAAATGGTTCTTTCAAACTGCCCTGTTTTGGCTTCGTTAATACGGAAGTAAGTTGATAGGTCGATAGGGCAACGCACGTTTTCAGGAATATAAACGAAAGTTCCATCTGATGCTACTGCTGAATTTAAGGTGGCAAAAAAGTTGTCGTGATAAGGCACGACTGTACCTAAATACTGCTGAACCAACTCAGGGTGTTCGTGAACGGCTTCAGAGAAGGAGCAAAATATAATGCCTAACTTCTCAAGGTCTTCTCTTTTGGTGGTTGAAACAGAAACGGAATCGAAAATAGCATCAACCGCTATATCGGTATCTGCATCGGCATTACCTTTAACTGGCACGCCTAATTCAGCAAAAGTTTTGGCAATTTCAATATCCATTTCAGATATTTCTGCGTCTGTTTGGCTTGCATCAGAATCACATGCCGAACATTCTGGAGCAGAATAATAACTAAATTCTTGGTAGTCTAATGGCTTATAAGCTAGCTTGGCCCAATGCGGCTCTTCCATTGTTAGCCAATGGGCAAATGCCTTTAAACGAAAATCTAGCATCCATTGAGGTTCGTTTTTTTTGGCAGATATAGCCCGCACCACGTCTTCATTAATCCCTTTCGCAAAAGTTTCAACATCCGTTGTGGTAACAAAACCTTCTTTATAACCGCTTGATTTTTTACTAATTAGGTCATCAATTTCTTGGTACTGCGTGGCTTCTGTCATAAAATTTTTCTATCTAAATATTAATATCCGAGTATTTTAGTCGGTTATTCTATTTTTGTCTATTCAAATGCTTCCGATGCGGTGATTATTTGTGCTATAAATTGTTCATCTAGGTTGTAACCCATTATTTCTAGCCTGTTGCTAGAAATTTCTGCGGCGAAAGTATCCCACCGGTTAACCGTACCTTCTAGGGCGACTGGGTTTTTATATTCTACGGTCATAAACGAGCCTTTTACGCGCCAAATATCCATCGCTAAATTCTGCTTACAGGCATCTAAACCTGACATTAGATGCTCTAGGTTTACTACTTTTATTGGAAATGATAATTTTTGGAGGGTCTTTGAACTCGTTATTTCATTAAAACAAACTTGGCTAGCCGATTGCAAAAAGGAATAGGGATTGAAGTCTTTAGGAAAATTATCATAAAAAATTCGGCTAACACCTGTATTAGGTGCTTGTTTTTTTGCCCAGTTCAACCAAAAGGCCTGGGTTTCTAAATCTGATTGTTCGGTGTAACAAAAAACAATTAAGGCTGTTTTTTTTGCCACTGTATTTATTAAAGTTAATGCCTGCTGATGCTCCAAGCTAGAACGAACATCTATTACTAACCAAACTGTACTGTTTTTAACAGAAAAAGGACTCAAAACGAGTGAAAACGTCGATACTTTGACCCCACCCCTGGCGATTTTAGGGTTTTTAGGGTTGTTTAAGGCATTTAAAAGTGCTTTTTTAACCGTTTCTTTACCACTTCCTGGTAAACCGATTAGTGTGATTTCTGTTTGAGTTTCAATTTCTAGAGCAGAACTCACTGTAAACACCTTAAATACTGTTGCACTAAATTGCTAAATACCTGTGCGGTTACTAAGCTTTCATCACCCATCGGGTTCAAGGTTTCTATGTTGATAGCTCTATTATTACTGCCTAGTAATGTTGCTACTTTTTTAGAGGAGGTATGGGCTGATTTAAAAATACAACGAACATTCTCTGTTTCTATTTTCTGTTGAAGTTTCATCATGTGCTTCAAGCTCGTCCCCGATTCATTTAGCTCAATACTGCCAACGTTATTGAGCTGGTATTTTTTTTCAAAATAATTAAACGCGGGGTGTTCAATTAAAAAAGCCACCTGCTGTACGGGTTCTAGTATTCTTTTATTTTCTTCATCTAGCTGGGATAATTTTTTCAGCTCGTTTGCTAATTTTTCTTTGCTTACCGCTAAATCAGTTTTTGAAACGGTCTCTAATAACGCTTTTATATTGTCTAAATCTAACCACAAATGCGGGTCATAATTTGCTGTTCCATGATTGTGAGCATGATGGTGGTGTGAGTGCGAACCACCCTTTTTAGAACGACTAAGTAAGGTAACTCCCTCTACTTGAGCAAAAATAATATGTGGCGTTTTATTACGTAATTGTTGGTTAGCAAAAGCCTTTCCTGCCCAGTCATCGACTCCAACTCCTACACTAATTAATAAATCTGCCTTAGCTATTTCTATCAAATGAGATGGTTTTAAACTAAAATGATGCGGTGATTGATTGGCTGGCAATAATACAACTATTTTATCGTTTTCAGACAACAACGGTTTAAGTGCCGAAGCTAAGGGTGGAATAGAAACCACAATCGTTGCTGCATTAACAACCGGTAAAAACAGTATAAAAAATACACTGAAAGATAACGAAGGTATAATTAAAAACTTCAACATGAAAATCCTTTTTTAAAAATTTTTAGAGACCTTAATATTATCCATGATTTCAAAGAACAAACCAGCTAAGGAATTAGATTATTTAATTCAGGCTGAAAATATATCTCATTTATTTGAAGACAAAGAAGTGCTTTCAAATATTTCTCTAGCAATAAAACCGAAAGAAATTGTTACTTTAATTGGCCCTAATGGGGCAGGGAAATCGACCTTATTAAAAATATTGCTTTCACTAACCAAGCCTTCTAAAGGCATTGTGAGGCGAAAAAAAGGTTTACGCATAGGTTTTATGCCACAAAAAGTGCATATAGATTCTTCTTTACCTTTAACGGTTGAAGGTTTCTTAAAACTTGCCAATACAGAAAGTTTTCCTAAAAAAATACTTAGAAAATATTTAGGCTCTGCTGATAATCTAAACGCCTCCGTTAGCGAAATTTTAACTTTATTGGGCATTGAAAAACTCAGGGGTTCTCAACTAAAAAATCTTTCTGGTGGCGAGTTTCAAAGGGCATTGTTAGCTAGAGCCATTATAACCAAACCCCATTTACTAGTCTTAGATGAACCTGTTCAAGGGGTTGACCTACAAGGACAAACCGAACTTTATCATTTAATTGATCAAATAAAAGATAAATTAGGTTGTGGTATTTTAATGGTTAGCCACGATTTACATTTCGTGATGAAAAGCACCAATACCGTGCTATGTTTAAATCAACATTTATGCTGTTCAGGACACCCAAGAGCAATTTCAGAACACCCCAATTTCCAAAACCTATATGGCAATGATTTTAAAGAACTTGCGGTATATGAACATCACCACGACCATAGTCAATGCGACCATACCCACGGAACACAACCATGATTGATTTATTATTAAACCCGCCTTTATTTCTTTTAATGGCTTTTGCAGGAGGGCTGTTGGTTGCGATTATAGCCGCGCCATTAGGTACTTTTATGGTCTGGCAAAAGCAGTCTTATTTTGGTGCAACACTCGCTCATTCGGCTTTACTGGGAGTAAGTTTAGGTCTGTTATTAGAGTTTGATTTAACCTTTGCTATCATATTAACATCTATGATTATTGGCTTTCTGCTATTTACCCTTAGCAATAAAAGCACCCTTTCTAGCGATACATTATTAGGTATTTTGGCACATAGTAGCTTGGCACTAGGGCTAGTGTTGTTAAGTTTTCAACCGAATGTACAAGTTGATATGATGAGTTATTTATTTGGCGACATTTTAAGTATCAACCTATCTGACATTTACATGCTGTTAGGCTTATTCGTTCTTGTGTGTGCGTTCTTTTTACTCTATTGGAAGTCTTTATTAAATATCACTTTAAACAAGGAGCTAGCGGAGGTGGAGGGGATTAACACACAAGCCATTCAGCTTGGTTATATTTTACTACTGTCATTACTCATTGCCTTGTCAATAAAAGTGGTGGGGATATTACTAATTACCTCTTTACTGGTTATACCTGCGGCAGCTGCTCATAGATTTTCTAAGACACCTGAAAAAATGCTGGCACTTACCTTGATTATTGGCGTTTTATCCGTTGCTATCGGTCTATTAGTCTCGATACTCTACGACACGCCAACAGGACCGAGTATTGTTATAATGGCAACTACATTTTTTATACTAAGTTTGTTTAA
>CAZZKU010000013.1:0-13097 GCA_964654635.1 uncultured Piscirickettsiaceae bacterium
TATGACACCAACAGTGAAAGCTACTTAGATTTAAATGCTCAAGCAACTGCCAGTAACGATACTGCCGTGCAAAATTTATCAGTAACGGACTCTGCTAGCATAGGTTCTTTTTTACACTGGTTAGACAATGGCAATGATAAAATATTGTTAATGAAACCTGGCTATAATCGCGGGGAGAGCATTGATGCCAGTAAATTTCTTTTTCTGGCTCACCCTCATGGTAATAAACTAGCAGCTCATGCCAGCTCAGAGTTTGAAAACCCTGCTGAAGGTAGCAAAAAGCAAAAAGGCTTAGCAAGATTAAATAGTTACGTTACTCAACAAGCAGAGCTATTTACTAAAGTCAACGCCGCTTTACAAGCAGAAGCTCCTGGTGAAACCTTGTGCCAAGCTTATGTTGACCTTCACGAAGATGCCTCTAGCCCTTTAATGCATCTCGCTTTAACCCAATCTGGCAAAGTTTACGACTTTAGCGAGGTAGATGGTACTCTACAGCCTTCCAAAAATGGTTTTTCAGAATTAACGGGGGTTAGTCATATTCAAGATTGTGCTAAATCTTCAATCGTTCGAGTAAATAAAGATGGTGTGTTTATTTTTGTTGCCGACACTCAAAAACTATATCTTATAGACCGTCATGGTGGAGATTTTCACCTACATGCAAGCTGGAAGATAAGTGACTTTATGCCAACTGGGTTTCATGCCGACTTTATGACAGCTATAAGCAATGCTGACTCAGAACATGAGCATCATTAAGCAAAAAGCCTTAGCTTCTATCGCCCTGCCTTTAATGTTAATAACGCCCGATAGTTGGGCGAAATCAACCAGCTTAAAGGCGGTAGAAATACAGGCTAAACCATTAAATAGCTCCTCTCAAAAACAGCACTTGCAAAGCGACAACTTGGCCGAGCAGAGTGCAGGGGAGACCTTGGGTGATTATTTAAAAAATCAGCCCAATATCAACTCTGCAAGTTATGGCCCAGGAGTGGGTCGTCCCGTGGTACGAGGCATGAGCGGTTATCGAGTAAAAATCTTACAAAATGACGCTGAAATTGCGGACATGTCCGCCATGAGCCAAGATCATGCGGTCGCTGTTATGCCGAAGGCCTCTGAACGAATTGAACTGTTAAAAGGCCCTGCCTCATTATTGTATGGGGCAACCTCTGGCGGTGCAATTAGGGTGGTCGATAACCTAGACAATCCTTTTTTTGAAAAAGGCTTCTCGGGCAAGTTAGAAACCTCCTTGTCTAACAACAGTCAAAGCCAAAACCTTGGCGGAAACCTACAGGCTTCATCCGATACTTTTTCGCTAGACCTATCTGGGTTTAGCTCCTCATCTGAAGATTATTATGATGGCAATCATCGCTTAATTTCGGATTCAGATGTCCGCTCTGAACAAGGGCAAATAGGACTAGGCTGGCAATATCGAGAAACAGGCTTAATGCAAGTTTCTTATACCAGTTTAACTAAAAACTATGGGATTCCTAATAGCACCGCTGAAGACACTCGCATAGATATGCTAAACAAGGTTACTAGCTTTAGCTTAATCGAAGAAGACCTTTCTGATAATATTGAGTTGTTAAAACTCTCGTTTTTACACTCTGACTACCAACACCATGAAACTGAAGGTTTTCGCAAAGATGGGCTGTTTGCTAAAAAAAGTAATCAACTAAGTTTGCATACTGACTATTTATCGCAAGGATGGTCAGGCTCTATATTACTAGGCTTCCAAGACGAAGAACTTAAAGTGTGTCATGAGCATGGTGGCTGTAAAGACTTTACAATCGCTGAGCGTACTGGCATCGAAAGTAATTTAGGAGCGACTTTAGAAAATTATCTAAATAGCACCGGCCTAGCATACAGTCATGGACACCCTATGCCAGATACCAACAGCCAAGTTTGGAACGCTGGCTGGAGCAGTCAACGAGATATTGCACCACTTGGAAAAGGGGCAAACGCCAAGCTTAGTTTTGGCGCTCATTTAAAGCATCGCAAGCTAGTTGCCAACCCCGACAATATTCAAGAAACTTGGATAGTTCCGACTAGGGTCGATTCTCAATATTACCAAACCGACAGAGATTGGGCTGTCAGCTTATCGACAGGATTTGAACAAAATTCTGCCTCACAGCAACAGCATCACTGGGCGGTTAATTTAAGTTATTTAGAACGCCTACCCAGTGCCGACGAACTTTATTGGAATGGTTTTCATCACGCAACCGATAGTTATATTTTTGGCAACCGAAATTTAAACAAAGAACGTTCGATTAACTTAGATTTTGACTGGGCTTGGCAACAAGCACGTGGCGAACTGCATCTTAATTTGTTTTACTATATGTTTACCGATTACATCTACCAACAAACGCGATACGATAACAACAATCAAGTGGAAAAAGACCCCTTTCATCTTAGCCCCGTTTGGGAAACCAAACAACAAAACGCCAATTTTTATGGTGGGTCAATCGCCTACGATTGGCAAGTGCATAGCTTTAACAAAACCCAGCTGGTATTAGAAAACCAACTAGATATGTTGTCAGCAAAGCTTGCCAATGGCAATAATTTACCCAGAACAGCTCCAATGAGTTATTTAATAGGGCTAAAATATGAACCCGCTAACTGGGCAGTAAAATTAAGCTTAAAACATGTGTTTGAAGCCAACCAACTGGCAGAAAATGAAGCCTCAACAGCGGGCTATAATTGGCTATCACTGTATGCAGACTGGAAACATAAGCAAAGCTATGGCGAATGGAAACTATGGCTAAAAGGAGAAAATTTATTAAACGAATACGCTCAAAACCACCTGTCTTTTTTAAAAGAATCTGCCCCGTTAAAGGGAAGAGAAATTCAAGCGGGGGTAGCACTGAGCTTTTAAACTTTTAAAAATTTCAAATAAAGCTCAAGGCGGTAAAAAGCCCGCCAGTAAATTCTCGGTCAGTGCCAAACAAAATATCATTGTCTATCTCTACTTTAAATTGAGCGTCCGAAGGGTTTAAAGACATTAAAAACAGCATTATTTTACACCCAAAAACCCTAAAATAGCCCCAATCGACCAAGCAAAACGTTTTGGGGCTAAAGGCTTCCAAACGGCAGGTTGGTTTCTAGCCAAAAAACTGCTCAATAAAACCGTAGGCGAAAGCCTAGTAGTCCTAACAAACATGGTGGTTAACATTTCAAATAAACCATAAACCAAAACAGCCAAGATTGGAACGTATAGTCGTAGGCACGCTTAATTGCTTCTACGGTATAAATAATATTACTGTCCCAGTCGGTGTCATAAGTATCAACCGCAGTATTGCCATCTACCTGCCAATTTGAAACAAAAATTGCATCAAAAAGCGTAAAGCTCATAACAAGGGGAATAAATAACAGCATTCCCGCACGAATTTTTACTGCCGCTTCATTAGGGTTTCTAAAGATTTTTGAAGGTATCAATAACAGAATTCACAGGTCGTCCTTTTAATTTTTAAACTAACAGCTCATTGTGGACTAAACGCCTTCGATTGAAAACCAAAAATTATTTTATAACCCTTTTACAAATTTTAGATATTAGGTATTGCTAATATTGAAAGTCTTGCATATAATGTATCTCTAATAAATTTGCTTTATTGGCATTAATTTAATAACGTGTAACTAAAATTTAGATTTAAGGATGTAAGAATATGCAAACTCGCCCTGGAAAATATCGGCTACCGCTCGCCATATTCCTAATAATAGCTCCGAGCATTTCATGGGCTCAAACCTATTCGTTTCAACAATGCGTTGAAACCACCCTAAGCCAAAACCCTGCCATGGCAGCCAGTGGCTACCGTTTACAACAAGCAGAGTCTGCTCTTAGTGAGTCTAACGCTCAACGTATGCCCAAAATTACCTTAACCGCTCAAGCGGTGAATAGTAACGACTCTTTAAACGTATTTGGTATGAAATTACAGCAACGTGAAGCCTCATTTAATGACTTTGGGTTTAATGAGTTTAACCCTGCCTCTCCTGACCCGACTACCCAACCAAAAGATTTAAACCAGCCTGATGCCTATTCAAATTTTAATACCAGTTTAGAAGTCCTTATTCCAGTCTGGAATGGTGGCAAAATTTCTTCCTACCAAGATCAAGCAAAAGCGATGATTCAAGCCGCCCAACATGGTGATGAAGCGGTTAAGCAAGTTTTAACCTTTAATGTTTACAAAGCTTTTGAGGGCGTGCATACCGCCAAAGCATTTGTTAAAGTTGCTGAACAGGCACTAAAAGCGTCAAAAGCCTATGTAAACACCACCGAAAACCTACTTAAACAAGGCGTGGTTGTTAAAAGTGAACTACTCAGCGCACAGGTGAATTTATCCCAGTCTTTAACCTCTTATGAAGCGGCAAAAACACAAAAACTGATTGCAAAAGACAATCTTCGTAGTTTAATGAACTTAGACCCTAATGTGGACTTTAAGGTAGGAGAGCGTCAAAACATAAGCTTACCAGCAGATGATTTAGCAGAGCTAACCTCCCTATCAACTTCAAACAATCCAGCAATTAAAGCAACCCGTGAAGCAGTAAGGTCTTCAACAGCTGCTATTGCGGCAAGTAAAGCCGCGAACTATCCCAGCTTTAACTTAATGGCAAGAGGGGATACTCATGACCCCTCTTTAGGCTTTGGTAGTATATCTTATACCGTTGCTGGCGTTGTCTCTTGGAAGTTAACCGACTTTGGAGTCACTTCAAGTAAGGTTGATAGAGCACGAGCTTTAGCCAATGAGCAAAAATCCACTTTACGCTCTAAGGAAAGTCAATCTCGTTTAGAGGTTTTAAAATCTTGGCGTATGCTTAAAGTTGCTGAAACTCAATTTAGTTCCAATAAGCTGGCTGTAAGACAAGCTGAAGAAGCTCAAAGACTGGTATTAAAACGATACAAAGGTGGTGTTGCAACCATTACTGAAATACTGGCTAGCCAGGCACAGCTCGATAAAGCTAGAGCAGACCTTGTTCACACACAATACGAAATAAACCTACAGAAAGCTAAGTTAAGGCTTGCCACTGGTTCAATGCAGTACCAACAATTATAAGAACACAGCGATAGCCCCATAACCCGTTATTCAAAATTTTAAGGAAAAAAGCATGAAGAAGTTAACCTTACCGCTATTAATATCCATGTCATTGCTAGTATTATCTGGTTGTTCAGATGAGAATGAAGAAGCTGCTCCAAAAGAGTTAGCTCTACAAAGTACCGCCGTTAATATACAAACGGTATCACTAGGCTCAATTCCTTTAAACACGGTAGTTGCAGGCTCAATTGTTTCTGACCAACAGGCACAAATATCCTCACGTCTAGTTGGTTTTATTAAAAACTTTGATGTAAAAGTAGGCAGTGAAGTTAAACAAGGTAGCTTGTTATTTTCAATTGACTCAACCGATGTTAAAAGTGGCATTTTAAAAGCCCAATCAAATTATCAACAAGCTCAAGCCGCTCTTACCGATGCAAAATTAGACTTTAATCGTTTTAAAAAACTCTATGAAGAAGAATCCGTTAGTAAACAGCAATTTGATAAAATTAACCTACAATTTAAAGTAGCACAAGAAAGAATGATTGCTGCCCAAACGGGACTAAATCAAGCCAAGGCACAGCTAAAATATGCCAACGTAAAAGCTCCTTTTGATGGAGTAGTTGTGAGAAAAATGGCAACCGCGGGAGATTTATCTTCCCCAGGAAAGCCTGTTCTAATACTGGAAAACAAAAAATCTTTAAGTGTTAAAACTCAAGTATCTCATCAATTATTTGCCGATTTAAGATTGGGTGATACCGCACAAGTTACCATCGATGGTTTAAACGAACCCGTTACAGGTACTATTTACACCATGGTAAGTGCGGCAGATCCAAAAACAAGAACCCATACCGTTAAGTTAAGCTTATCAGACCTTGATCTTAGCAGCCTAAATAGCGGTGCTTTTGCTCGAATCAGCTTTAAACGTGGTGAAAGACAAACGATGATTCTGCCTAAATCTGCCATTATTACTCGCTCAGGTATCCAAGGTGTATTCGTTGTTGAAGATAATATTTCTTTATTCCACATGGTTCGCCTAGGGGCAAGCATTGGAGATAACATTGAAATTAAGGCTGGTGTAAACCTTGGTGACCAGGTAGTGATTTCTAACAATGCTAGTCTATTAAATGGTGACCTTTTAACCATTTCGAATCAACAATCTAATCAACCTTAGGCTATTAACATGAACGAATCTAAAGAAGAGTCCAAGATGCAGAGCAACGAATACACCCCGCCCGAAAAACTGAATATAGCGGGCAAGTTAGCCAAAATATTTATTCATTCTAAAATAACCCTAATGATTATGCTTGCCATAATCTTAGCAGGGGTTTTGACCTATTCGATAACCCCACGCGAATACAACCCACAAATTATTGTACCTGCGGCAAATATTATTGTGCCTAAAGGCGGAGCAACTCCTGAAGAAGTACAAAACATGGTGGTTAAACCTCTTGAGACCATTTTAAATGCCCTTCCAGGGGTAAAACATACCTATGGTTATGCGGGGCAAGATTTTGGAGCGGTTACCGTACAATTTGAAGTTGGAGAAAGCCAAACTGAAAGTTTAGTAAAACTTTACAATCAAATTATGCAAAACATGGATCAAATGCCACCAGGCACGCAAACACCATTAATAAAACCCATTAATGTTGATGATGTACCCATGATGACCTTAGCCGTTACCTCAAGCGAATTAAGCGGTTATGATTTACGCGACATCTCATTAAAGCTGGTAGAAAATTTAAGAAACTTACCAGGTGTATCTTTTACCAATGTTATTGGAGGACAATCTAGGGCAATAAATATTTGGTTAGATGCCCAAAAAATAGCTTTAACAGGCATACCTTTAGAGCATATTAGTAAAATGTTAAAAGGCAGCAATGTCTCTTTACCTATTGGTGAATTGGTCAATAACAATACCGCCTACCCTGTACGAGTACATGGTTTTTTAGGCAATGCTCAAGAAGTAGGCGAAATTATCATTAGCGTTGAGCAAGGACGCCCAATTTACTTAAAAGATATTGCCAGAATTGAAGATGGACCTATTGAAGTAGACACCCTCAGCCGAATTGGTTACGGGAGTCATGCAGAAAAACTAAGTAACCAAGAGTACCCTGCAGTAACCATTACCATTGCCAAAAAACCTGGCACTAATGCCGTTACGGTAGCCGATGCTGTTTTAGAACAGCTAGAACTACTGAAAAAAACCTCTTTACCACACAATGTAGATATAACTGTTACCAGAAATGATGGTGAAAAAGCTGGTGATGCGGTCAGTGAATTAATGTTGCATCTAGCTATCGCAGCGGGTTCAGTATTTTTAATCCTTATCGTGTTCCTCGGTTGGCGTGAAGCCAGTATTGTTACCGTTACCGTGCCGTTAATTCTATTTGTAGTCTTTTTTGTTGGCTATCTATTTGATCAAACCATTAACCGTATCACCCTGTTTGCGTTAATTTTATCTTTGGGGTTGCTAGTCGATGCTGCCATAGTGGTGATAGAAAATATACACCGGCACATTCACAAGGGTTGTAAACCAGAAGAATTTTCTAATTTATTAGTTAAAGCCACTAATGAAATAGGTAACCCAACTAACGTGGCAACTTTTGCAGTTATATTAGCCTTTGTACCCATGGCATTTGTAACAGGTATGATGGGACCATTTATGGCTCCTATTCCGTTTAATGTACCGATAGCGATGATTTCATCGCTGATTATCGCCTATATTTTAGTGCCTTATCTTGCTTATAAATTTCTAAGCAAAAAAGCCATTAAAGAAATGCAGACAACCGAAAGCATGGAAACTCGCCACCCAGAAAAAGAAGACTGGATGCAAGTGCTATATGAAAAAGCCATTACGCCGCTTGTTGCCAGCAGAACTAAAAGAAACATCTTTCTATTTGTCGTATTAATATCTTTGTTTGCCGCCATGGCTCAGCCAGCATTGCAGTTTATGCGAGGCGATGATATGAATAGCGAACTGCACCCGCTAGGTGTTGAACTTAAAATGCTACCTTATGATGATACCGATACTTTTTTAGTACAAGTTGACATGCCAGAAGGAACGGCGCTAGAAGCAACCGATACCGTCGTTAGGCGAGTAAATAACGTGCTTAGAGAAGTTCCCTTTGTTACCGACTTTAGTGTCTTTGTAGGTGCTCCTGCACCGATAGATTTTGCCGCACTGGTTCGTGGAGATATCATTAAAGAAGGCACCAACTTTGCTCAAATTAGAGTGAATTTAGTCAGCAAAAAAGAACGTAAAATGTCCTCTCATGAAATTGCCAAACACTTTGATGAAGCAGTTAAAGATGTCAGGGTTAGGTTTCCAGAAGCCAATATTAAAATCTATGAAACCCCACCAGGTCCTCCTGTAACCATGCAAATATTGGCAGAACTTTATGGTCCCGATTATGACAAATTGCGACTAGCTGCAAAAGACATAACCGAAAAAATGCATAACATTTATGGTCTAAGCAATATAGATGACAGTGTTACCGAATCTACCGATAGCTTCCAAATAGATATTGATAGAACCCAAGCCAATTTATTAGGAGTCGTTCCTGCACAAGTATCTAAAATGTTACGCGACTATATTAATGGTTTTGAACTGGGTTATATGCACCTAAACAATGTTCGTGAGCCAGTCAATATTATCGTACGTTTACCCAGGTCAGAGCGTGCTGTTCCAGAACAGCTACTGTCATTAAGAGTTAGCAACGCTTCTGGAGCTTCTGTACCCATTTCCTCTTTTGCTTCAATTAAAAAAGTAACCAGTGCTAAACCTATTTTAAGTAGAAACCAGCACCAAATGGTGATAGTCGGTGGCGAGCTACTAACATCAAGCCCTGTTTATGCTATTTTATCGCTCGATAAAATGCTAGACGGCGTGATGCTAGAAAACTCACAAGTTCGATTCCACACCACCAACTTAGGCTTTGTTGAAGCACAACCCAACGCAGTAATGGACTACACCCTACTTTGGGGTGGAGAAATGAGATTAACGCTAGATGTATTTAGAGACATGGGTAGTGCCTTCATAGTTGCTATAGTGTTAATTTTCTTAATTTTAGTCGGTTACTACCGCTCATTTATGATGCCCGTAATCGTCATGGGAGCAATTCCACTAACCATGATTGGTGTTTTCCCTGGGCATTGGTTAACAGGTCAAGCCTTTACCGCAACCTCCATGATAGGAGTCATCGCCCTGGCAGGTATTGTGGTTAGGAACTCATTATTATTGATAGACTTTATAATAGAATATAGAGCAGAAGGCAAAACCTTAAAAGATTCGGTTATAGAAGCTGGTAAGGTTCGCTTTAGACCGATTTTATTAACCGCTTTAGCGATTATATTCGCCTCCATGATTATGATTACCGACCCAGTATTTGGCGGACTAGCCGTTTCCTTAATATTTGGAACGATATCCTCAACGATTCTAACCTTGTTAGTTATTCCATTAATGTACTTCATATGGCAATGGCATGGCGGGGTTAAGTATACAGAGGGAGGAGTTACTCCTCCCAAGTAAGTAAGAACCCAAACTAAAAAGCCCGCTTAAGCGGGCTTTTTAATGGCAACTGTTTTGCTACTTTATCACTTTTAGCAATAATAATAATTCTTATTAGGAATGTTGATATAATGCCTAGCTAAATTTAAGGAGCTTAAAAATTATGACACTGAAAGTAGGAATACCACGTGAAACGGCAGATGGCGAAAAACGCATTGCCATTGAACCTAGTATTATTAAAAAATTCAACGCGCTTAATATTGAAATAATTATTGAAAAAAATGCTGGGCAAAAAGCGTTAATGCCAGACAGTTTATTTACTGATGCCCGCTTTATTGAGCAGGCTAAAGACTTAAGCAGCCAAGCTGATATTATTTTTAGGTTACAAATGCCTACGGTTGAAGAAATAGACATGATGCAAAATGACAGTGTTTTAATCGGCACTTTATTAGCCCATAAGTTCCCCGCTGAAACCGCAAAACTACAGGAAAAAAACATTACTAGTTTTGCTATGGAGCTGGTACCAAGAATCTCTCGGGCTCAATCTATGGACGTATTATCTTCTCAAGCGTCTATTTCAGGTTATAAAGCGGCTATTATGGGTGCTGATTTAGCCCCTAGATTTTTTCCAATGCTAACCACTGCGGCTGGTACTATTCGCCCTTCTAAGGTGATTGTTATTGGCGTTGGCGTGGCTGGACTACAAGCTATTGCGACAGCTAAGAGATTAGGTGCGATGGTTGAAGCTTACGATGTTCGCCCTGAAACCAAAGAGCAAATTGAATCATTAGACGCTAAAACGATTGAGCTTAATGTTTCTGCCACAGGTGAAGGTGGTTATGCCAGAGAATTAACCGATGAAGAAAAGAAGCAACAACAAGAAGAATTAGCCAGTTACATTGCCAAGGCTGATGTTTTAATTACCACCGCCTCTGTTCCTGGTCGCCCTGCTCCTAAAATCATTCCTGAATCCACAATTGATGGCATGAAAAATGGTGCGGTTATTGTTGATTTAGCTGCCGAAAATGGCGGAAACTCTACCTTAACCCAACCTGGCAAAACGATTGTACACAACGGCGTAATTATTCATGCTCCTTTGAATGTACCTAGCCAGGTAGCTGTACACGCTAGTGAAATGTATGCTAAAAATTTATTTAACTTTTTAAAGCCGATGATTGATGAAGGAAAATTTGCACCTGACTTTGAAGACGAAGTTATTAAAGGAGCTTTATTAACTCATAAGGGTGAAATTTGTCACCAGGCTACTCGCGAACAACTTGAAGGAGCAAACTAATGGACGGAATGATTGCGTTATATATATTTATGCTAGCCGCTTTTGTAGGCTATGAAGTTATTTCTAAAGTGCCGGTTATTTTGCACACTCCTTTAATGTCTGGCTCTAACTTTATCCACGGTATTGTGGTAGTTGGTGCAATGATTGCACTAGGAAAAGCCAGCACAAATTTAGAAATGGCACTTGGTTTCTTTGCCGTATTACTCTCAGTTGGTAATGCCGTTGGGGGTTATGTCGTAACCGTAAGAATGCTGGAAATGTTTAAACCTTCTGAACAAAAAGGAGCTAAATAATGGAATTTTTCATACAAACTTCTTATTTTATCGCTGCCATTTTATTTATTTTAGGGCTAAAAGGCATGAGTTCACCAACAACAGCCTCTAAAGGAATTGTTTGGGCTGGTGTAGGTATGTTAGTTGCTATTCTTTCAACTTTTATGCACCCTGATGTAAAAGGTACTCTTAACATTGCCTTAATTGTTATTGCCGCTGCTATCGGTGGGTATTTTGCTTGGGTAACTGCTAAAAAAGTTGCCATGACAGATATGCCACAAATGGTTGCTTTATATAATGGACTAGGTGGTGGTGCAGCCGCTTTAATTGGTGCAGTACTTTTAGTGGGCGACCATAACTTAACTACAACGGTACAAATATTATCTGTTTTAGGTTCATTAATTGGTACTATGGCTTTTTCTGGTTCACTGGTTGCATTTGGCAAGCTACAAGGTCTTATTAATAAAACCTTTCGTTTTCCACAACAACAACTAGTAAACGGCTTGGTATTCGCCATAACCGTTATTCTAGGGGGCATTATCGCCTTTAGTGGCAATGATATTAACCCATTGGTGCTAACCTTCTTCTTTGTATTTTCCCTAGTGTTTGGGGTATTAATTACCGTGCCAATTGGTGGTGCAGACATGCCTGTAGTTATATCGCTATTTAACGCCTTAACAGGCTTAGCGGTAGGCTTCAAAGGTTATGTACTAGATAACCCTGCCTTAATGATAGCCGGTATTGTCGTTGGTTCAGCAGGTGTATTACTAACTCAACTAATGGCAAAAGCCATGAATCGCTCTATCAGCAACGTACTGTTTAGTAATTTTGGTGATGTTTCTGGCGAAGCTATGGAAACAACAGGTTCAATGAAAGAAGTTGAAGCTCCTGATGCTGCCGTAATGATGGCATTTGCAGAAAAAGTCGTTATTATTCCTGGCTACGGCATGGCTGTTGCACAGGCACAACATAAAGTTTGGGAACTAACTAAAATCTTACAAGAACGAGGCGTAATCGTTAAATTTGCCATTCACCCTGTTGCGGGAAGAATGCCAGGACACATGAACGTGCTACTAGCTGAAGCGGGCGTTCCTTATGACATTATCTATGATATGGATGAAATTAACGAAGAATTTTCTACCGCAGACGTAACCCTAGTAATAGGAGCGAATGATGTAGTCAACCCAGTTGCTCGTATAGATGAAAATAGCCCAATTTATGGCATGCCTATTTTAAATGCTGATAAGTCGAAAAACGTTATCATCATCAAGCGTGGTAAAGGAGCAGGATTCTCTGGCGTAGAAAACCACTTATTCTTTGCCGACAATGCCCGCATGCTGTATGGCGATGCACAAAAAGTTGCTGGCGACCTGTCTATTAACGTAAAAGAATTTTAAAAGGTAGCCTTTAAAGTTTAAACAAAAAACTCACGTAATTGTTTAAACGTTAGAGGGCTAAATTAAACTAATTAAGAGGGTATATTATCATTAATAAAAAGATACTCAACATGAAAAAAACTTTCAAACTAACTCATGAAAAAATCAAACCTGCTCGTTTAGTCGAGGAAATTAAACATCAAGTGAAAAAATATGTAAAACGTGAACGTCGCTGCTCACTACCCGAAGGTATGGATTATTGGGATTTTGATTGTCGCTATGGTGCTGATGCGGATACCGCTGAAGTTATTCACTTTTCAACCATTAATGAACATATCAACAAAGCTGAAGCAGCGGGATATGCTGAATTTTATTTAGAAATTTTAGCCCACGCAAGAAAGCGTAACTATACTGCCCAATAAAATAATGCTTTAGACAACACTCCTAACTTCCACTAGCAGGCTATTTAGTCGTTATTAAACACCCCTTTTATAAAAACGGGGAAAGTAAAATAAGAATCTCCTTACTTTACTTTGGGTCTCTTTATGGACATAAAAAACTTTAAATCAGGCTCTTTAAAAAAAGGGTTTCAATACGATTATTTTTTACCTGAAAAAATAAATCACTCTT
>CAZZKU010000014.1:0-12019 GCA_964654635.1 uncultured Piscirickettsiaceae bacterium
AAAACCGACTGCCCAGCAATATTTTCCACTAGGCTATGGGCATGCAAAACATTATCTGCATAAAACCACACCATTGCTATTAATACCAACACCATTAATACACACATGCTTTTCTCCAGCTATAAAAAAACCCGAGACATGCTCGGGTTTTAAGTAGTACCTAAATCGTGATAAAAACTAGTACTTATATCCAGCTTCAAACAAGGTATCTTGCGAAGATGGTTGAGAACCTGCTACATAATTACCAACAGATGCTTCAGAGTTTGCCCGAGCACGTGCCATTAGGGCTTTTTGTCCTGCTGCAATATCGTTACCTTTCCAAGCTTGTAAACAAGATTGCTGTAACGCTCTGCCATAAGAGAAACTCATGCTCCAAGCACCCTTACGCTCCATGCTGTTGATAGTATTTAAATAAACAGAAGCATCTTCTTCTGTTAAGCCACCAGATAAAAACATAATACCAGGAACTGCCGCTGGAACACATCTATCCATAGTTCTAATAGTCATTCTTGCAACTTCTTCAGAACCTGCTTTTTCAGAATTATCAGATCCTGAAACAGTCATAGAAGGCTTTAATAAAGTACCTTCTAAGAATACGCCATTTTCTGCACAAGCTTTATAGACTTCAGTTAGAATTCTTTCTTGTACTTTAGCTGTTGTTTCAATAGTATGACTACCATCCATTAGAATTTCTGGCTCAATAATTGGCACAAGACCTGATTCTTGACAAATTCTTGCATAACGAGCTAAGCCCCATGCGTTTTCTTTAATTGCGATATCTGTCGGGCAACCATCTTCTGTAATTTGTAATACAGCACGCCACTTAGCAAATCTTGCTCCACGCTCATAGTATTTAGCAGTACGCTCAAGTAAACCTTCTAAACCTGTACACCAAGTTTCAACAGCTCCACCATTAAGAAGAGGACGCAATCCTTTATCTACTTTAATTCCAGGAATAATACCTAACTTGTTAAGTTTTGAGACCATAGACTCACCATCAACATGGTCTTGGAATAAAGTTTCTTCGAAAAGAATCGCTCCACTTATGTACTCTCCAAGCCCGTCTGTTGTAAAAAGCATTCCACGATATGCTTGACGATTTTCTTCAGTATTTTCAACACCAATGCTAGCAAGACGCTTACCAATAGTAGGAATAGATTCATCAACAGCAAGTAATCCTTTACCTTTTGCAGCTAGAAGATTTGCATTTTTTCTTAATTCATCTTGTTTCTTTATCATTTTTCTTTCCTTAACATTTAAAAAATATATTTACTATGAAACCTTTACACGTGCAAAGGTCTCTTCCTATAAAGTTTTATGGAACTTTAATAATTTCCATTTGGTTTGTGCCGCCATTTTGACCACTTGAGCGGCCTCTTGTTAACACGATTAAGTCGCCTGTCTTGGCTAAATTTTGGCTTTTAACATTCTCAAGAACCAGAGCTCTAATTTGTTCACTGTTTAGATCACCATAAACAACGGAAGTAGGGTAAACCCCTCTAAATATCGTTACTTTACGACGAGTATCTAGATGCTGAGTCATCGCAATAATTGGAATGCCAGAACTAATTCTAGACATTAACAAAGGCGTATTTCCTGATTCTGTTAACGAGACGATACACTTAACATTAAAGTGATTAGCCGCATACATTGATGCCATTGCGATAGTTTCATCAATTTGGGTAAAAATTTCATTAACCCTATGATCGGACTCTCTAGAGGTGCGAGATTTTTCTGCTTCTAGTGCGATATTTGCCATGGCTTCAATAACCAAACTTGGCGAATGACCTGTTGCTGTTTCTCCAGACAACATGACGGCATCTGTCCCATCCATTACTGCATTAGCAACATCAAACACTTCTGCACGAGTTGGAATAGCATTGTCAATCATGGTTTCCATCATCTGAGTAGCAGTAATGGTAACGCGGTTTAATTGGCGAGCACGTTTAATCATTTTCTTTTGTAGCTCTGGCAATCGTGCATCACCGATTTCAACACCTAAGTCTCCGCGAGCAATCATAATGACATCAGAGGCTAGAATAATTCCATCTAAAGTAAAATCATCAGCAACCGCTTCGGCTCTTTCTATTTTTGAGACTATACTACAAGTCAAACCTGCTTTTTCTGCCAATGAACGGCATAGCTCAACATCATCAGCTGAACGTGGAAAAGACAATGCCAAAAAATCACATTTAATTTTAGCAGCAGTGATGATATCTGCTTTATCTTTGTCCGTTAAAGCGGCAGCAGATAAACCACCTCCAAGTAAATTAATACCTTTGTTATTGGATAGTTTACCACCGACAATAACTGTACAGTTAACTCGTTCACCAACAACTTCATCAACTTCTAATACGACTCGCCCATCGTCCAACACTAAATGGTTTTTAGGTTTAACATCATGCGGCAAGCTTTTATAAGTCAAACCAACTTCAAGTTGATTACCTTTGGTAATATCAACATTATTATCTAAAGAAAATTTAGAGCCTACCTTCAAAAAGATAGAGTCGTTTTCAAAACAACCTATACGAATTTTAGGCCCTTGTAAATCAACTAATACACCAACTTGGCGATCTAGTTTGTCTGCTAACTCACGAACTAACTTAGCTCTTCCAATATGATCTTCTGCAGAACCATGTGACATGTTCATACGAACTACATCAACACCGG
The DNA here is from genome assembly GCA_964654635.1 of uncultured Piscirickettsiaceae bacterium. Classification (GTDB taxonomy): domain Bacteria; phylum Pseudomonadota; class Gammaproteobacteria; order Thiomicrospirales; family Thiomicrospiraceae; genus Hydrogenovibrio. The sequence continues at coordinate 2,671 of CAZZKU010000014.1, forward strand.
CTTTAATTATCTTTTCTAGCTCACCTGGTCTATCTGTAGCAGGACCTAGTGTAGCAACAATTTTTGTTCTTCTAATAGCTGAAGACATTGAATATTTTTTCCTTAAGTTTCAAGGAGACACTTAACAACTAACTTGAATTCTGTGAGTCTTCGCCAGAATCCAAGTTAGTTGTATAAGAATCTCCTTAACTACGCAAGCTAGAAAGCAAGACGTCTCGCAAAACAAACTACCACTTTATTGTGAAATTTATTTACCGAGCCACCCTCTTGTCTTTCATAAAATTAGACTATACATAGTTGGGTTTCTCTGCATATAAAATCATATACAGAGTATTAAATTAAAAGTTAGCTTCCGCAACCACCACAACAGTCTCCTGCTGCTTTTTCTAGCATTTCAACTGCTGGTAACTTTTTGCCTTCTAGGAATTCCAAGAAAGCTCCACCTCCAGTTGATATATAAGATACTTTATCAGCAATATTGTATTTATCAATAGCCGCTAGGGTATCACCACCACCAGCAATTGAGAAGGCTGAAGATTCTGCTATTGCCATTGCAACTGCTTTAGTTCCACCACCAAATTGGTCAAATTCAAATACACCTACAGGACCGTTCCAAATAACTGTCCCTGCGTTTTTAATAATTTCTGCTAATTCGGCTGCAGAATCTGGACCAATGTCAAAAATCATGTCGTCATCTTGTACTTCAGATGTCTTCATAGTTGTTGCCACAGCGGTTTCAGAAAATTCTTTACCACAAACAACATCACTAGCTAATGGAATAGATGCATCACGCTTGTTCATAATATCGTTTAATTTATTACAAGTAGGGATTAAATCAGGTTCAGATAAAGACTTTCCAACATTATGTCCCGCTGCTTCAATGAAGGTATTCGCAATACCGCCACCCACAACCAGCTGGTCAACAATTTCAGAAAGAGATTCTAAAACGGTTAGCTTAGTAGAAACCTTAGAACCACCAACAATAGCAACCATTGGTCGAGCAGGGTTATTTAATGCTTTACCTAGTGCTTCTAACTCACCCGCTAATAAAGGGCCAGCACAAGCGGTATCGGCAAATGCTCCTGCTCCATGAGTAGATGCTTGCGCTCTATGAGCTGTGCCAAACGCATCCATTACATAAACATCGCAAAGAGCAGCGTACTTTTTAGATAGGTCTTCAGCATTTTTCTTTTCGCCCACATTAAAGCGAACATTTTCTAATAAAACCACTTCCCCTACGCCAACTTCTACCCCAGCAAGATAGTCTTTAACCAAACGAACTTCTTGTCCTAGTTTCTCTGATAAGTTTGCAGCCACTGGAGCTAAAGAAAATTCTTCAGCATATTCACCTTCTGTAGGACGACCTAAATGAGACATAAGCATCACTTTAGCACCAGCTTTAACTGCCATTTTAATAGTAGGCAATGAAGCACAAATACGAGCATCAGAAGTTACTTTTCCATCTTTAATAGGTACGTTTAAATCTTGACGAATTAATACACGTTTACCAGCAAGATCTAGGTCAGTCATATTGATTACAGACATGTGAATTCCTTTTTAGTTACTTTATAAATTGTTTTTTTAGCTTTACACTCAATAAAGAATGTAAAACAAAAAATACAACCAAAATAGTGAGTTAGTTTGCTCAATAGTTTGGTAAGGTTGGCACTTTAAAAAAAGGAGTGTACATTAAGTACGCGACTGTTTAAAGTGCCAAGATTGCCAAGCTAGTGGACAAAATAACCTCTATTTTCCGACGTGTTCTACTACTCTCATCATATTGCAGGTGTAACCGTACTCGTTATCATACCAAGCAACAATTTTAACAAAAGTAGAATCTAGTGCGATACCCGCTTTAGCATCAAAGATAGATGGACGAGAATCACCACGGAAATCAGTAGAAACATTGGCTTCTTCTGTATAACCTAAAACACCATCCATTTCACCTTCTGAGGCTTTTTTCATTGCCGCACAAATTTCATCATAAGATGCTTCTTTGTTTAACTCAACCACCAAATCTACTACTGAAACATCAGAAGTTGGTACACGGAAAGCCATACCTGTTAGCTTACCATTAAGCTCTGGTAATACTTTACCAACCGCTTTAGCTGCACCAGTAGATGACGGGATGATATTTTCTAAAATACCACGACCACCGCGCCAGTCTTTCATTGAAGGACCATCAACTGTTTTTTGAGTTGCGGTTGCTGCATGAACGGTTGTCATTAGACCACGTTTAATACCGAAGTTATCGTTAAGAACTTTAGCTACTGGCGCAAGACCATTGGTAGTACAAGAAGCGGCTGAAACAATTGCTTCACCTTTATATTCGTTGTGGTTAACACCATAAACAAACATTGGAGTATGATCTTTAGAAGGGGCTGATTGAACTACTTTTTTAGCACCGGCTTCAATATGAGCCATGCAAGATTCTTCGGTTAAGAAGAAACCTGTACATTCAATGACTAGGTCAGCACCTACGTCAGACCAAGCTAGGTCAGCAGGGTTGCGCTCAGCAGTAATACGGATAGTTTTACCGTTTACCACTAGATTACCATCAACAACATCTACAGTTCCGCTAAAACGTCCGTGAACTGAATCAAATTTAAGCATATAAGCTAGATACTCAGGATCTAAAAGATCGTTAATCGCTACTACTTCAATGTTTGTAAAATCTTGTACTGCTGCACGAAAAGCCATACGACCTATACGGCCAAAACCGTTAATTCCAACTTTAATAGTCATTCTATATATACTCCTAAAATGCTATATAGTCATTCACTGACAATATAGCTTACAATAAATAAATTACTTACCTAAAACTTTGTTTGCAGTTGCAACCACGTTTTCTACCGTGAAACCAAACTCAACCAACAAATCAGAAAAAGGGGCAGACTCACCAAAAGTAGTCATACAAACTGCCGCACCATCTAAACCGATGTATTTATCCCAAGACTGTTGAACACCTGCTTCAATCGCAACGCGTTTAACACCAGGAATTAACACTGAATCTTTATAAGCTTGATCTTGGGTATCATAAGCACAAGTAGAAGGCATTGAAACAACACGCACTTTTGCGTCCATTGCTGCGGCTGACTCTACGGCTAAAGCAACTTCAGAACCTGAAGAAATAAAGATAATATCAGGCGTACCTTCACAATCTTTAAGAACATAACCACCTCTTTCAATGTCTTTAACTTGTTGAGCAGTACGCTCCATAGGGGTCAAGTTTTGACGAGAGAATACTAACGCAGTTGGTGCATCGCCACGCAACATAGCAACCTTCCATGAAACCGCTGATTCAATGGCATCACAACCACGCCAAGTTTGGAAACCAGGAATAACACGCATAGTCGCTAACTGTTCTACTGGTTGGTGAGTTGGACCATCTTCTCCAAGACCGATAGAATCATGGGTGTAAACATAGATAGTACCAATTTTCATTAGTGCAGACATACGTAACGCATTACGCATGAATTCCATGAACATAAAGAAAGTAGCGCCGTAAACTTTGAAACCACCATGAAGAACCATTCCGTTCATCATGTGAGCCATACCAAATTCACGAACACCCCAAGAAAGGTAGTTACCGTTTGCATTAGCAGGAGTTACTTTTACTGTACCCGACCAACTTGTTAGGTTAGAACCAGTTAAGTCAGCAGAACCACCAAACATTTCTGGTAATAAAGGACCCATTGCTTCAATTGTATTTTGTGATGCTTTACGCGAAGCAATATTAGGCATTTCGGCTTGAGTTTTTGCAATAAAGCTATCCATTTCAACTTCGAAATTAGCAGGTAAAGTACCTGCCATACGACGTTCAAACTCTTTTGCTTCTTCTGGGAAAGCGGCTTGATAAGCTGCAAACTTATCATTCCAAGCGGCTTCATCAGAAGCTCCTTTTTCTTTATGATCCCAACCAGCGTAAATATCTTCAGGAATAACGAAAGGCTCAGCAGTCCAACCTAGGTTTTCACGAGTCAACTTAATTTCTTCATCACCTAAAGGTGCACCGTGACAGTCGTGTGTTCCACAAAGGTTTGGTGAACCAAAGCCGATGGTTGTTTTAGTACAAATTAAAGTAGGCTTATCAGTAACTGATTTTGCTTCTTCAATTGCTTTATTAATTGCTTCTGCATCATGCCCGTCAACATTTGGAATAACGTGCCAACCATAAGATACAAAACGTCCTGGAACGCCTTTTTCCATCCAATCGCCAATATGCCCATCAATAGAAATATCATTATCATCCCAAAAAGCGATTAGCTTACCAAGACCTAACGTACCTGCCATAGCGGCTGATTCATGCGAAAGACCTTCCATTAAACAACCATCACCCATGAATACATAGGTATTATGGTCAACAATTTCATGACCTGGCTTGTTAAATTGTGCCGCTAAAGTACGCTCGGCAATTGCCATACCTACTGCGTTAGTAATACCTTGCCCTAAAGGACCGGTAGTGGTTTCAATACCATCAGCATAACCATATTCTGGATGCCCCGCTGTTTTAGCGTGTAGTTGACGGAACGACTTAATATCGTCCATGCTTAGGTTATAACCTGACAGGTGTAATAAAGAGTAAATCAACATAGAACCATGTCCGTTTGATAAAACAAAACGATCACGATCCGCCCAGTTAGGATTGGTTGGATTAAATTTTAGGTGATCATTCCATAATACTTCAGCAATATCTGCCATGCCCATTGGGGCTCCTGGATGACCAGATTTAGCTTTTTGAACAGCATCCATGCTTAAAACACGAATTGCATTTGCAAGTTCTCTACGAGTTGACATAAGCAACCTTCCTCAGTTTAAAAAATTTGGGGTGTTTCTAATCACAACAACAGTAAGTATTTATAACATCTGTTACGGCTCTAGCGATAACATAAAATTTGGACGGGTATTGTCACCTAAATTGATGAAATTTTCAAGCTATCTTATTATTTTTATTTTCAAACCTGCTTTCATGTAATGATTCATATAGGGATAAAGCACTTGGAATGACCAACAAAATCAACATGGTTGAAAAAGCTAAGCCAAAAGCAATGGAGGCTGCCATAGGGATTAAAAACTGAGCTTGCAAGGAAGTTTCAAATAGCAAAGGAGTTAAGCCGGCAATGGTTGTTAATGAAGTTAGCAACACCGCTCTAACACGTTGTACAGCCGCTTCTTCTAAAGCTTCATTAACGCCCATGCCTTCTTCTCTAAGCCGTTTATAAAAACTAATTAAAATAATCGAATCGTTTACCACTATACCCGATAAAGCAAAGAAGCCAAATATAGACAGTATGGTCATATCCAGCCCCATCCACCAATGCCCTAAAATAGCACCGACCAGACCAAAAGGGATTGCCATCATGACCACGAGAGGCCAGCCATAAGAGCTAAACACCCATGCCAATATAATATAAATACTAACCAAGCCCACAATTAGACCCAGCCCCATATCAGCAAAGGTTTCAGCTTGGTTGGCACTTTGCCCTTCTAACGAATAACTAAGTCCGTACTTTGCTACCAACTCTGGCAACAAAGTATTTTCTAGGTTGTCTAAAATTTTATTTGCATTATTAAGCCGCCTGTCCACCTCACCTAAAACCGTCACCGCTAAAACTCCATCAACATGCCTTACCACATCAAATCCCTGCTGGCTTTTCCAGTTAACCACTGAATTTAAGTGCACTCTTGTCCCGCTAGGAGAAACCACTTTCATTTGGTTTAATGTTGCCAGAGATGCCTGTTGGCTTTGTAAAAACTGTAGTCTGACTTCTATTTCATCTTGCCCCTGGGTATAAACCTGTACCAACTTACCCGAAAAAGCTGCCGATAGCTGGCGACCCAAATCAAGATAAGTAAAGCCAAGTGCAATTCCTTCGGGGCTTAACTCATAAATCATTTGATTTCGACCAAAAGGCAGGTCATCACGAACACCATTTACTCCTTTGGTTTGCGACAAATGCTCTTGTAAAACTAAAGAAGCTTGTTTAAGCTTTGCAGGACTTGCTCCCCATAAACGAATATCTAAATCTGCGCCTGGCGGACCTGCCTTGGGTTCTTCTATGCTAAGCGTATCTAAACCAGGAACCTGCCCAACCTTTTCTTTCCAAACCTTAACAAATTCTGCATTGCGAACCTCTCGTTCATCAGGTTCGGTTAATTCCACGCTAATCGAACTAAAATTGGCTCCTTGTTGGCGATCGGTAGCATTGTAATGAACCACTGCCACTTTTATAATTCCAGGATCAAGCTCTGCTTCTGCCTCACGCATTGCTTGGTATAATTTTTCAACATAATTGGCACTAACTTCTGCTGGCGTTCCTGCCACAAAACGAGCATTTGCATTTAACTTGGTAGATTCTGGCGAAGGGAAAAAAACAAACGATAAACGCCCCCCAGCAAGCAAGCCTATTACAAAAATCATCATACCTAGCGTAATGGCTATCACTATCGCTCTATGCTCCAAAGACCAAACTATAAGCTGACGAAATTGATGTTCTCGAACGTAATCTATCTTTTGGTCTATTTTAAAGCGTAAAGAATTCTTATTTACTGGCTTAATTTTAGAAAAAGCATGTCTTAAATGCCCTGGAAGAATAATGAAACTTTCTATTAAAGAAGCAATAATTACCGCAATAATTACCATAGGAATCGCAAATAAAACACTGCCTATTTCGCCACCAATCATCATAAGTGGAACAAAAGCGGCTATGGTGGTCAACGATGCTGCTACAACAGGGGCAAACATTCTATGCGCCCCGCCTTCTGCCGCTTGTAAAGGGGGCTCACCTTTTTCAAAATGGGAAAGTGCATCTTCTCCCACCACAATCGCATCATCAACAATAATCCCTAGTGCCATAATTAAGGCAAACAAACTAACCATATTAATACTGCCGCCAGTTAAATACATCACCATCAAGGTGGCTAAAAAGGAAACAGGAATGCCCACTGCTACCCAAAAAGCAACCCGACCATTCATAAATAAATACAAAATCAAGATAACGAGAACCAACCCACCTAGACCGTTAGTCAGCAACAAATTAATTCGCTGACTAACCAAAGACCATGCCTCATCATAAACCACAATCTCAACACCCTCTGGCAAGGTAGGTTTAATATCTAACAACCAGTCTTGCATGATTTTAGAAGACTTTAAGGTATCTCCGTTTTCTGACCTTTCTAAGAGCATTTCAATCGCAGGATAACCATCTACCTTTAAGAAAGGCGAATCTTTAACTGCTCGTTTAGTTACTGTTGCCAAATCAGATAAAGTAACATTTTCAGTAGCACTGCTGACGATATGAATATCGGAAAATTCTGCTTCACTACGCCTTTGTTGTATTGCTCTTAGCTCTCTTATGGAGTCTAATTCACCAACTGAACCCACTGGAATATCAATACTCATGCCGGCTATTTGGCTGGCTATTTGTTCAAAAGAAAGTTGATAATGCTCTAAACTTTCTTGGGATACTTCTATTGCCATTTCTTCTACAGGCATGCCACTAAAAGAGATTTTATCAATCCCTTTTTGTAGTAATTCTTGTTCAAACTGTCTGGTTAAAGCTTTTAATTCTTGTACGGTTGTTGAAGCACTTTTGCCAATAACAAGCAACCTTGCGACAGGCTCGTAACGTAAAACACGCTCAACCACTGGCTTTTCTATATCACTAGGCAAGCCTCGCAACTCACTTATTTGCTGGTTCACTTGGTCTAAGGCACTAATCATATCCGTACCTTCAACAAACTTTAAAACCACTGTTGACTGGCCCGTAGATGAAGTTGACTTCATTTCATCTAAACCATCTAGGTTACGCAACGCCCTTTCAACAGGGTTGGTAATCGAGCTTTCTACATCTTCTGCATTTGCACCAGACCAGACTATTTCAACGGTGGCATAATCTAATGCAAACTTAGGAAAAAACTGCACGTTCATTTTAGTTAAGGCGACAAAACCTAATATAATCATAATGAACATCAACAGGTTTGGGGCAACCTTATGGCGTGCAAATAAACCAATAAAGCCCTTAGATTTAAAGCTTGTATTGCCTTTGTCTGTATTGGTTTTGTTTTCTATTGCTTCCATTACTTAACAACTTCTACACGAAGCCCACCAATTGCATTCGGCAAAGGAGTGGTTAAAACATGCTCACCAGAAGATAAGTTGCCCCTAACTAAAACTTTGGCAACTTTGTCCACCAAAGCTTCTCCAATTATTTCAACTTTACGAGACTCAAGCAAGCCATCCTTCACCACATACACTTTATTAGAACCATGCAAGGCAGAAAACGGCAAGGCTATACCATCAGAAACTACCGCTCCCTTTAAATGAATTTTTAATAAATCGCCAGGTCTAGTAATAGCCAAATCTTTTGGAATACTAAAATAAGCATCCAAACCGCTGGTGCTAGATTCCCCTGCTAAACGCGTTAAAGGCAGTTCAAACACTTCATTTTGCACATAAAAACGAGCGGTTAATTTTTGTCCCAAAAGCTGTGCTTGATACACCTCTCTAACTTTATTTTTAGGAATTTTAGCCCTTAGCTCTAAAGAACTTAACCCGTAAAATGACAGCAAAGGCGAACCCATTGATACTGTATCTCCAACTGCCACATTTAGTTTAGACACCCTAGCATCAAAGGGTGCAACAACAACCCCTCTCTTCGCATTCAGTTTTGCTTGATTTTGATTCGCCTTACTTTTAGCCAACCTAGCTTGTAATTGTTGAGTTTTGGCTTTGTTTTCAGCAATAAGTAAACGTGTATTGATCACCACCAATTTTTGGCGGACAAACGATTCCTTTGATTTATCAACCACCGCATCAGAAGATAATTTTTTAGCAACCAACTCTTTATTACGATTTAAATCACTTTCTCTTAATGCCAGTAGCTCTTGTTCATACTGAAGTTTTTGCTGTAAAAATTTAAAGGACAGTGACTGTAAAGCAAGTTGAGAGCTAATATCTACCACATCGGCACGGGCAATTTCAACAGGGATATTTAAATCCGCATCGGATAAGGCCAGTAATATATCGCCCTGTTTAACCAGGTTACCAGGCTTTATATTAACAACAGATATTTTTCCTGCCACAGGAGAGGTTATTGAAACCAAAGCAGAAGATTCTACCGTGCCAAACAAAACTTGCTCTGGGTAAACATTCTGCACAGCAACGCTCACCACATTAACAGGCCAGACTTTTTGTTTTACTTCTACAGGAATAGGTTGGGGTTTGGTTGCTTGAAAATAAGCAAACAAGAATAAGAAAAAAACTAAAATAAACAAAGCTATCAAGACATTTTTAGTTGCTGAACTTAATTTAACTAACTTTAAAATCGATAACTGTTTCAACATAATA
>CAZZKU010000015.1:0-11820 GCA_964654635.1 uncultured Piscirickettsiaceae bacterium
GTGCCACCTTAAAGCAGTGTGTAAAAGTGTAAGTAATCGTGGTCTTTAAGTTTAGACTCTGTTTTTACAGTTTTATGCATTTTTAGGAAGCAATTGCTTCCACCAGTCTATGACCTATGGGGAAATTAATGAGCTATTCATTAACTGAAAAAAAACGAATCCGTAAAGATTTTTCAACCAATCCTACCGTACTAGAAGTACCTTATTTATTGTCGCTACAAAAAGAATCTTTTAAAGATTTCTTGCAAAAAGATATTAAACCGTTGTCTCGTGTTGCAACAGGCTTGCACTCTGCTTTTACTTCGGTCTTCCCAATCCACGGGGTGGCAGGTACTGCCGACCTTGAGTATGTTAGTTATACACTAGGGCAACCTGAGTTTGATGTTAAAGAATGTAAGCAGCGTGGGATTACTTATGCTTCTCCTTTGCGTGTGAAGATGCGCTTGGTTTTATTTGATAAAGAAGCTCCTGTCAGTAAAAAAATTGTAAAAGATATTAAGGAACAAGAAGTTTATCTTGGAGATATCCCCTTAATGACGGATAACGGTACTTTTGTCATTAATGGTACGGAAAGAGTTATTGTGACTCAATTACATCGTTCTCCTGGCGTGATTTTTGATAGTGATAAAGGTAAATCACATTCATCAGGAAAGATTTTATTTAATGCTCGAATCATTCCTTATCGTGGTTCTTGGCTAGATTTTGAATTTGATCATAACGACTGTGTGTTTGTTCGTATTGATAGGCGTCGTAAGTTACCCGTTTCAATTATATTGCGTGCATTAGGTTATAATAATGAACAAATTTTAGATTCATTCTTTGAGCATAATTCTTTTTCGGTTGCTAATGATCAGTTTGTAATGGATTTTGATGCCGATAAAATGAAAGGCTCTAATGCGGTTTTTGATATTGTAGTTGATGGAAAGTCTATTGTTAAAGCGGGTAAGAAAATAACTGCTAGAACGGTAAAATTGTTGAAAGAGGCTAAAGTAAAGTCTGTTCCTGTACCTGAAGATTATGTGCTTGGAAAAGTGCTGTCCTCTGGTATTATGGACTCGAAAACGGGCGAGTTAATAGCACAAGCAAACTCAGTTATTACCCTTGAGTTGATTGAAGCTATTAAAGCAATTGGTAAAGTTAAGTTTAAAACTTTATTTATTGACCCTCTTGTAAGTGGCCCTTATATTTCAGATACATTAAATTTAGATTCTACGGTTTCTCAAGTGGAAGCTCAAATTGAAATTTATAGAATGATGCGACCAGGTGAGCCACCAACAAAGGATTCTTCGGCAGCTTTGTTTAAAAGTTTGTTCTTTGATGAATCACGTTATGATTTATCAAACGTAGGTCGAATGAAATTAAACCGCCGTTTAGGTCGTAAGAGTGATGAAGGCAAGTCAGTTTTAGATTCGGATGATATTATTGATGTTGTAAAAGAGCTTCTAGCAATTAGAGCTGCTACCAGTTCGGTTGATGATATTGATACGCTTGGAAATAGACGTATTCGTGCGGTTGGAGAAATGGCAGAAAATGCATTCCGTGTAGGTTTGATTCGTGTAGAACGTGCTGTTAAAGAACGTTTAAATAATGCAGAAACCGATGCGTTAATGCCTCAAGATTTAATTAACTCTAAGCCAGTTTCAGCAGCAACTAAAGAATTTTTTGGTTCTAGTCAGCTTTCTCAGTTTATGGATCAGGTTAACCCTCTTTCAGAAGTAACTCATAAACGTCGTGTATCTGCGTTAGGGCCAGGCGGTCTTACGCGTGAGAGAGCAGGTTTTGAGGTTCGTGATGTTCACCCAACACATTACGGTCGTGTTTGCCCAATTGAAACTCCAGAGGGACCAAACATTGGCTTGATTAATACCTTGGCTATTTATGCACGTACTAATAAATATGGTTTCCTTGAAACTCCTTACCGTAAAGTAGTTAAAGGTAAAGTTACTGACAAGGTTGAATATGTTTCAGCGATTGATGAAGCTAAGTATGTTATCGCGCAATCAAGTGCTAAAACCAATGATAAAGGGGTGCTGTCTGAAGATTTTGTTACCGCGCGTCATGGTAATGAAACGGTGTTAGCCTCTTCAGCAGATGTGAACTTTATGGATGTTTCTCCGAAACAAATCGTTTCGGTAGCGGCTTCATTAATTCCGTTCCTAGAGCATGATGATGCTAACAGAGCTCTAATGGGTTCAAACATGCAACGACAAGCTGTACCAACTTTAAGAGCAGATAAGCCTTTAGTTGGCACGGGTATGGAAAAAACGGTTGCGATTGATTCAGGTGTAGCGGTTATTTCTAACCGTGGTGGAATCGTACTTTCGTCAGATTCGGCTCGTATTGTTGTTAAAGTAAATCAAGATGAAATAGCGGCTGGTGAATCGGGTGTTGATATTTATAACTTAGTTAAGTATCAACGTTCTAACCAAAATACTTGCATTAACCAAAAACCTATTGTCAAGCAAGGTGATAGAGTTAAACGTGGTGATGTTCTGGCAGATGGTCCTTCTACCGATTTAGGTGAATTGGCAATTGGTCAAAATATGCGCATCGCGTTTATGCCGTGGAATGGTTATAACTTTGAAGATTCAATACTAGTATCAGAAAGAGTAGTACAAGAAGATCGTTATACAACGATTCATATTGAAGAGTTAACGTGTTTGGCTCGTGATACTAAATTAGGGCCAGAAGAAGTAACGGCTGATATTCCTAATGTGGGTGAATCTGCTTTGTCTAAGTTAGATGAGTGTGGGATTGTTTATGTAGGAGCAGAGGTTAAGCAGGGTGATATTCTGGTTGCTAAAGTGACTCCTAAAGGAGAATCTCAACTTACTCCAGAAGAAAAGTTACTACGTGCTATCTTTGGTGAAAAAGCTTCTGATGTTAAAGATACTTCTTTACGTGTTAGTAAAGGGGTTGAGGGAACTGTTATTGATGTTCAAGTATTTACTCGCGAAGGTGTTCCAAAAGATGCTCGTGCTTTAGATATTCAAAAAAATGAATTGGCCAAAATCCGTAAAGATATTGATGAGCAATATTCTATTTTAGAAGTTGATACTTTAGAGCGTTTGAAGTCATTAGTGGTTGGTAAACAGCTAGTTGATGGTTCTACGGTAACGGAAGCATTCTTGACAGAAATGGAGTCAAGCAAGTGGTTTGGTTTGAATCTTAAGGATTCCGATATTGCAGAAACTTTAGAAAAATTAGAGTCGCAACTAAAAGTAGAGAAAGAAGCCTTAACGGATATATTTGAAGAGAAGCGTAAGAAGCTTACTCAGGGTGATGATTTACAGCCAGGTGTTTCTAAAATGGTTAAAGTTTATGTCGCGGTTAAGCGTCGTATTCAGCCTGGAGATAAAATGGCGGGGCGTCATGGTAACAAAGGTGTTATCTCTCGAATTTGTGCGGTAGAAGATATGCCGTATGATGAAACTGGTCGTCCAGTTGATATTTGTCTTAACCCTTTAGGGGTGCCGTCTCGTATGAACGTAGGGCAAATTTTAGAGACCCATTTAGGTTTAGCTGCTTGGGGGCTTGGCGATAAAATTAATGCAATGATGCAGAAAAAAGCAGATGTTAAAGAAATCGTTAGTTTCTTAGATAAAATTTATAACGACACTCAAGGTCAAGGCGTTGACTTCAGTAAGTTTAGTGATGAAGAAATTATTGAGTTAGCAGAAAATCTTCGTAAGGGCGTTCCTATGGGATCCCCTGTGTTTGAAGGTGCTTCAGAGGCTGAAATTAAATCATTATTAAGATTAGCAGATTTACCAGAGTCAGGGCAAATGGAGTTATATGATGGTCTAACTGGCGAGAAGTTTGAGCGCCCAATTACGGTTGGTTATATGTACTATCTTAAGTTAAATCACTTGGTTGATGACAAAATGCATGCTCGTTCAACGGGTCCTTATAGCTTAGTCACTCAACAGCCTTTGGGTGGTAAAGCTCAGTTTGGTGGACAACGTTTTGGAGAGATGGAAGTGTGGGCATTAGAAGCTTATGGAGCCGCCTTTACCTTGCAAGAAATGTTAACAGTTAAGTCGGATGATTTAAGTGGAAGAACCAGAATGTATAAAAACATTGTTGATGGTAACGAGTACATGGAGCCTGGTATCCCAGAGTCCTTTAGCGTATTAAGAAAAGAAATTCGAGCCTTGGGTATCGATATTGAGTTGGAGCAAGATTAATGAAAGATTTATTAGGATTCCTAAAAAAACAAAATGCATTGAGTGATTTCGATTCTATTAAAGTTTCTCTTGCATCACCTGCAAAGATTCGCTCTTGGTCTTTTGGTGAAGTAAAAAAACCAGAAACCATTAACTATCGTACCTTTAAGCCAGAGCGAGATGGCTTGTTTTGTGCCAAGATATTTGGCCCTATTCGTGACTATGAGTGCTTGTGTGGTAAGTATAAAAGATTAAAGTACCGTGGTGTGGTTTGTGAAAAATGTGGGGTAGAAGTTACCCAGTCTAAAGTGCGTCGTGAGCGCATGGGACACATTGACTTAGCAAGCCCTGTTGCTCATATTTGGTTTTTGAAATCATTACCTTCACGTATTGGTTTGATGCTGGACATGACCTTAAAGCAAATAGAAGCCGTATTGTATTTCGAAGCGTTTATGGTGACAGATCCTGGTCTAACGCCGCTTGAGCCTTGGCAGTTGCTGACTGAAGAAGAATATTTAGATGCTCTTGATGAATATGGTGATGAATTTGAAGCTAAAATGGGTGCTGAAGCGGTTAAGAAAATGCTCCAGTCTATTCAGTTAGGTGAAGAGTCAGCTCGCTTAAGAGAAGAGATGGATGCGACTAATTCTGAAACTAAGCAAAAGAAAATATCTAAACGATTGAAATTAATCGATTCTTTCTTACAGTCTGGTAATAAGCCAGAATGGATGATTTTAGATGTTTTACCTGTTCTTCCTCCTGAACTACGTCCATTAGTTCCTTTAGACGGTGGTCGTTTTGCTACTTCTGATTTGAATGATTTGTATCGTCGAGTAATTAACCGTAACAATCGTTTGAAGCGTCTGCTAGATTTAATGGCACCAGACATTATTGTGCGTAACGAAAAACGTATGTTGCAAGAATCTGTTGATTCTATGTTAGATAATGGTCGTCGTGGTCGTGCCGTAACAGGTACTAATAAGCGTCAGCTTAAATCTTTAGCGGACATGATTAAAGGGAAGCAAGGTCGCTTCCGTCAAAACTTACTAGGTAAGCGTGTTGATTATTCTGGTCGTTCAGTTATCGTGGTAGGACCTAATTTAAGGTTGCATCAATGTGGACTGCCTAAAAAAATGGCTTTAGAGTTATTTAAGCCTTTTATTTTCAGCCGTTTACAAAAAAGTGGTCAAGCAACTACGATTAAAGCCGCTAAAAAAATGGTTGAACAAGGTTTGCCAGAAGTATGGAATGTGCTGGATGAAGTTATCCGTGAGCATCCAATTTTGTTAAACCGTGCGCCAACTTTGCATAGATTGGGGATTCAGGCATTTGAACCTGTATTAATTGAAGGTAAAGCAATTAGTTTGCATCCATTAGTTTGTTCAGCTTTTAACGCCGATTTCGATGGCGATCAAATGGCTGTTCACGTGCCGCTTTCTCTTGAAGCTCAAGTGGAAGCTCGTACTCTAATGATGTCTACCAATAACTTGTTATCTCCTGCTAATGGTGAGCCAATCATCGTTCCTTCACAAGATGTTGTGTTGGGTCTTTATTACATTACTCGCGAATCAATTAATGCAAAAGGAGAAGGGAAAGCTTTCTCTAACTGGACAGAAGTTCAGCGTGCATTTGATGCTAAAGCAGTGCATATTCATGCCAAAATAAAATTAAAGCTGAATGAAACGGTTATTGAAGAAGATGGCAGTAAGAATAAAATAACTCGAATTGTTGATACGACCGTTGGGCGAGCCATTTTGGCAAAGATTTTGCCTGAAGGTTTAAGCTTTGATTTGATTAACATTAAGCTAACTAAGAAGAATATATCGGTAGCCCTAAATACCTGTTATAGAGATTTAGGTCCTAAAGAAACGGTTATTTTTGCGGATCAATTGATGTACGCAGGGTTTAAATGGTCAACTCAAGCAGGGCTTTCTTTTTGCTTAGATGATATGTTAATCCCTGATAGTAAAGCTGGAATCATTCAGCGAGCTGAAGAGCAAGTTTCTGAAATTCAGAAGCAATTTTCTCAAGGTTTGGTTACAGAAGGCGAAAGATATAATAAAGTTGTTGATATTTGGTCACATACTAATGAATTGGTTACCAAGTCAATGATGGATGAGTTGCAGACAGAAACTGTAGTGGATGCTGAAGGTAAAAAAGTTCAGCAGCCATCATTTAACTCAGTTTATATGATGGCGGATTCTGGAGCTCGTGGTTCAGTAGCTCAAATGCGTCAATTAGGTGGTATGCGTGGTCTAATGACTAAACCAGATGGTTCTATCATCGAAACACCAATTACGGCAAACTTCCGTGAAGGGTTGAATGTACTTCAGTACTTTATCTCTACTCACGGTGCACGTAAAGGTTTGGCCGATACTGCTTTAAAAACAGCTAACTCTGGTTATTTAACTCGAAGGTTGGTTGATGTTGCACAAGATGTTGTGGTGACAGAGGTTGACTGTGGTACAGAGGGTGATATTATCGTCGCATCGCACGTAGAAGGTGGTGAAGTTGTTGAAGAGCTGAAATCTCGTATTTTAGGAAGAGTTCTTTCTCGTCCGGTGTTGTCTAATAAGGGCGATGTTATTGTTGAGCGTAATACCTTGCTTGATGAAAAATTCGTTGCTATTATTGATGAAGCTGGAATTGATAGTGTTCATGTACGTTCGCCGATTACTTGTGAAACTAAATTTGGTATTTGTAAGTATTGTTACGGTCGAGATTTAGCTCGTGGGCATATGGTGAACTTGGGTGAAGCAGTTGGGGTTATGGGTGCTCAATCAATTGGTGAGCCAGGTACTCAGTTAACTATGCGTACTTTCCATATTGGTGGAACAGCTTCAGCATCAGCAGTACAAAACCAAATTGAGATACAGCATACAGGAACAGTTAAATTTGATAACTTAAAAGTAATTATTAATACTGATGGAAAAGGGGTGGTTGTTTCACGCTCAGGTGAAATCTCTATTTTAAACGAGCAAGGACGCGAAAAAGAGCGTTATAAGATTTCTTACGGGACTATTTTAAACGTTGCGGATGGTGCCGCTGTAAAAGCTGGTGAAATCTTAGCTAATTGGGACGCTCATACTCACCCAATAATTACCGAAACTGTAGGTACTATCGTCTTTGGGAATTTTGAGGGTGTTGTAGAAGAGTTTACGGATGAATTAACTGGTTTAACCACACGCTTGGTTAAAGGGTCTGCTGACAGAAAAACTGCAACAAGTGATGTTCGTCCTTATATCGCATTGGTAGATGATGCTGGAGAAGCTGTTTCTTTCCCTGGTACAAATACACCAGCCATTTACTTTCTTCCTGAAACTTCAATAGTCATTGTTGGTGAAGGAGAGAAGGTTAGTTCTGGAGATATTCTTGCTAAAATTCCACAAGAATCATCTAAAAACAAAGATATTACCGGGGGGTTACCACGCGTAGCAGATTTGTTTGAAGCAAGATTGCCAAAAGAAGCTGCAATAATGGCAGAAGTGTCAGGAGTGGTTAGTTTTGGTAAAGAAACTAAAGGCAAGCAGCGTTTAGTTATTACTCAAGATTCTGGTGAGCAGTATGAAGCCTTAATTCCTAAGTGGCGAAGTATTGATGTGTTTGAGGGAGAAAGAGTTGAAAAAGGCGATGTAGTCGCTGATGGAAGCCCTAATCCTCATGATATATTGCGTTTGCTTGGTGTGCCTAGGTTAACCAAGTATATAGTTGATGAAGTACAAAATGTATATCGTTTACAAGGTGTAAAAATTAACGATAAACATATTGAGACGATTGTTAGGCAGATGCTAAGAAAAGTTGTGATTACTTCTTCTGGTGATACTAGTTTAATTCGTGGTGAGCAAGCAGAATATGCTCATGTTTTAGAGACGAATGAGAGAATGCGTGCAGAAGGGAAAGCTGAAGCAGGCTTTCAGCGAGTGTTACTTGGTATTACTAAGTCATCATTATCGACAGAATCATTTATTTCAGCAGCCTCTTTCCAAGAAACTACTAGAGTGTTAACTCAAGCTGCCGTTAGTGGCAAAAAAGATAAGCTAGTTGGTTTGAAAGAAAATGTAATTGTAGGTCGTTTAATTCCTGCTGGTACAGGTTTTGCCTATCACCTAGCCCGTAAAGCAGCGGTAGATAAATCTAAAATTGAGCTGGCAGCATTTATGGCGGCAGCCGTAGAAGATAAAAAAGATAAAGAAGACTCTGAAGAAGTTGTTACTGTAGTCGACTTAGAAAAAGAAGAGTAAAAATAGTAAGGTTGTGATTCAATGATAAAATTACAATCTTATGCTTGACAAGAAGGGTTTAGGTAACTAAAATCCTTCAACCTCGTTCATGGATGATATTCTTGATTCTTGGAACGGTATTAGTAAAATAGCAAACCTTATATGGAGTAAGAATTAATGGCTACTATTAACCAGTTGGTGCGTAAGCCGCGTAAAGATAAGATTAAAAAATCTAATGTTCCCGCGCTTGAAGCTTGTCCTCAGCGTCGTGGAGTATGTACGCGAGTTTATACAACAACACCTAAAAAGCCTAACTCTGCCCTGCGTAAAGTTGCACGTGTGCGCCTAACTAATGGATATGAAGTTTCGACTTATATCGGTGGTGAAGGTCACAACTTACAAGAACACTCGGTTATTCTTATCCGTGGTGGTCGTGTGAAAGATTTACCTGGTGTGCGTTATCATACCGTCCGTGGTTCATTGGATTGTTCGGGCGTTGATGATCGTAGACAAGGTCGTTCTAAGTACGGTGCTAAGCGTCCTAAAGGATAGTCTTTTAAGACAGTTTTTTAAACATACGTTTTGCAACAAATAGTGTAAATTTATACCGGAAGAGAGAATAATGGCAAGAAGAAGAGAAATACCTAAAAGATTAGTTCTACCAGATCCTAAATTTGGTGATACCACATTAACTAAGTTTGTTAACATGATTATGGTTAGTGGAAAGAAGGCCGTTGCTGAAAAGATCGTTTACGATGCTTTGGATGTGGTTGTTGATCGCAAGAAAGGTGGCGAACATGCAGTGTTATTGCGTGAAGCGCTAGAAAATATTGGACCAATGGTTGAGGTTAAATCTCGTCGTGTTGGTGGGGCAACTTATCAAGTTCCTGTAGAAGTTAGAGCGGATCGTAAAGTAGCTCTTGCTATGCGTTGGCTTGTTGAAGCTTCTCGTAAAAGAAGCGAAAAAGGTATGATGCTTCGTTTGGCAGGTGAATTGTCAGACGCATTAGAAAATCGTGGTTCAGCGGTTAAGAAAAAAGAAGACACCCATAGAATGGCAGAAGCTAACAAAGCATTTTCGCACTTCCGTTGGTAGTCTAAGTTTTTTAAAAAAAGGGTGGTTATATTCGCCTCTTTTCTTAATTTTAGAATTTTAATTGCTGTTTGTGTTGGATAATGGAAACAGCATTTAGTTTAGAAGGTTTATAAAGTGGCTCGTCAAACTCCTTTAGATAGATACCGTAATATCGGTATTATGGCGCATATTGATGCGGGTAAAACAACAACAACTGAAAGAATACTGTACTACACAGGAGTGTCTCACAAAATTGGTGAGGTTCATGATGGTGGTGCAACCATGGATTGGATGGAGCAAGAGCAGGAGCGTGGTATTACAATCACTTCTGCGGCTACAACTTGTCATTGGAATGGTATGGCTAAACAATACCCAGAGCATCGTATTAATATTATAGATACTCCTGGGCACGTTGACTTTACTATCGAAGTAGAGCGTTCTTTACGTGTTCTTGATGGAGCAGTTACTTGTTTTTGTTCCGTATCAGGTGTTGAGCCACAGTCTGAAACTGTATGGCGTCAAGCTGACAAGTACGGCGTTCCTCGTATGGGATTTGTAAATAAAATGGATCGTGCTGGTGCAAATTTCTTGAATGTAAATCAAATGGTGATTGATCGTTTAGGAGCAACTCCCATTCCTATGCAATTGCCAATTGGTGCGGAAGAAACTTTTTCTGGTATTGTTGATTTGGTGAAAATGCAGGCTATTTACTGGGAAGAAGAGAATATGGGTATGGAGTATCGTTATGAAGATATTCCTGCTGATATGCAAGCAGAGGCAGAAGAGTGGCGTGAAAAGATGGTTGAAGCCGCTGCGGAAGCTAATGAAGAATTGATGGACAAGTACCTTGAAGGTGGAGAATTGTCTGAAGATGAAATCAAAGCTGGTATTCGTTCACGTACGATTGCAGTTGAAATTGTCCCTATGTTTTGTGGTTCTGCCTTTAAAAACAAAGGTGTACAAACCTTGCTTGATGCTGTTCTTGATTACTTGCCGTCTCCTCCAGAAGTTCCAGCCATTACTGGAGAGCTTGAAGATGGTACTACGGATGTTCGAGAATCATCTGATGACGCTCCTTTTGCCTCACTTGCATTTAAGGTAATGACAGATCCTTATGTTGGAACTTTGACCTTTTTCCGAGTTTATTCTGGAACATTGCAGGCAGGAAGCACTGTTTATAACTCAGTTAAGATGAAAAAAGAACGGGTTGGACGCTTGTTGCAAATGCACTCTAATTCTCGTGAAGAGATTAAAGATGTTTTTGCTGGGGATATTGCTTGTGCGGTAGGTCTTAAGGATACTACTACAGGTGATACCTTGTGTGATTTGGATCATAAAATCGTACTTGAGCGTATGGATTTTCCTGAGCCAGTAATTTCTATTGCAATAGAGCCAAAAACAAAGCCAGACCAAGAAAAAATGGGTGTTGCTTTGCAAAAACTAGCGGCTGAAGATCCTTCTTTCCGTGTCCATTCTGATGAAGAAACGGGTCAAACTATTATTTCAGGAATGGGTGAGCTTCACTTAGATATTATTGTTGATCGTATGAAGCGTGAATTTAGTGTAGAAGCTAATGTAGGAGCTCCTCAAGTTTCTTATCGTGAAACGATTACAAAAGAAGTTGAAGTGCATGGTAAGTTCGTACGTCAGTCTGGTGGTCGTGGTCAATATGGACATGTTGTGTTTATTATGAAGCCAAGAGAGCCAGGGGAAGGTTTTGAGTTTATTAACAGTACGGTTGGTGGTTCAGTTCCTCGTGAGTATATTAGTGCTGTTGAAAAAGGCGCTAAATCACAGCTTGAAAATGGTGTTATTGCCGGTTTCCCAATGGTAGATGTTAGTGTTGAATTAATAGATGGTTCTTACCATGATGTTGACTCGAATGAAATGGCTTTCTCTGTTGCGGCAGGAATGGCAATTAAAAACGGTGCAGCAGAAGCTAAAGCGGTTGTTTTAGAACCCATTATGGATGTTGAAGTAACAACGCCTGAAGATTACATGGGTGATATTATTGGTGACCTTAATCGACGTCGTGGTTTGGTTTCAAGTATGGATGATATTCCTACTGGTAAGTCAATCAAGGCAGAGGTTCCTTTATCTGAAATGTTTGGATATTCAAACTCTATGCGTTCGTTGACACAGGGTCGTGCTAACTATAGTATGGTGTTTGCTAAATATAACCACGCCCCTAAAAATGTACAAGAAGAAATTATCGCGAGCTCTAAAAAGGGTTCTTAATAAAATAAAATTTGAACTCTGTATTGAATTAGGTATGGAGTTCTAGCTAAATTATAGGTATTTAAGATGGCAAAGGAAAAGTTTGAACGCGCGAAACTGCACGTGAATGTTGGTACTATCG
>CAZZKU010000016.1:0-11693 GCA_964654635.1 uncultured Piscirickettsiaceae bacterium
AAGTCCACGCAGAATTTCAATCAGTTGTTAAGTGTCTCCTTTTAACCTACGCCAGCGACTAGCAGACATTGCTTCAACCTCACCAGATAGCTCCAGCATCATCATTTGCGACTGAATGTCTGACACTGCCATTTTAGATAGCACTACCAATTCATCTAAACCAATCGGTTCAAATTCGACCCATTGCAAAAT
The DNA here is from genome assembly GCA_964654635.1 of uncultured Piscirickettsiaceae bacterium. Classification (GTDB taxonomy): domain Bacteria; phylum Pseudomonadota; class Gammaproteobacteria; order Thiomicrospirales; family Thiomicrospiraceae; genus Hydrogenovibrio. The sequence goes on from CAZZKU010000016.1 coordinate 193, forward strand.
ACCTTCTGTTGAACCTTTTACCTGCTTAGGGTTATTTATTGTTTTATCAGCTATTGTTTTATTAACATCATTTTCTTCAAACAAAGATAACTGTAACAAGGATCTTAAATCTTCTAAAATATCTTGCCCTGATTCAACTAACTTTGCTCCCTGGCGAATAAGTTGGTGGCAACCTTTGGCTTGTGTACTGTTTATTGAACCAGGTACCGCAAACACTTCACGCCCTTGTTCCATAGCCAAACGGGCGGTAATTAATGAACCACTTTTTAAAGCCGCTTCCACCACTAAAACGCCGACACTTAGCCCTGAAATAATTCGATTTCTTTCGGGGAAATAACGGGGCAGAGGTTTTGTGCCAAGCGGGTATTCCGATACTATGGCGCCTTTTTCAGAAATCTGGTGCGCTAAATCTCGGTTAGCAGCAGGATAAACTCGATCTAAACCAGTTCCCACAACAGCAACCGTACACCCCACCCCTGGCGATTTTAGGGTTTTTAAGGCTTTTAAAGCTCCTAAATGTGCTGATTTATCTATTCCTGATGCTAAACCGCTGGTAATTGTTAATCCAGTACGCGTTAAATGCTGTGCGAAATCTTGTGCAATGTTTTCGCCATACTTAGAAGCATTGCGACTGCCGACAATACCTAATTGCGGGTCTGATAAAATACTCACCTCGCCCATGACATACAACAAAATGGGTGGATCAGTAATTTCGGATAATAACTTAGGATAGTCATTGTCTTGTAACAATAAAATTTGTTGGTTAGGTTGGTTTTGCCAAGCAATTGTTTCGGCTATTTTTTGTTCAATGTCATCTTCCAAAAAATGCGTTAACTTTTTGGCTGTTAAAATTTTACTGTCTTGCCAAGCTTGTCGGGGTTGTTGCAAAGCACTTTCTAACGAGCCGAACAACTCGATTGCTTGCTTAATTTGTTTGGCACTAAACCTTGCCAAATGAAAAGGCAACCAAATTGCCAACTGTTTTTCTCTTTCCATTTTAAGGAACTCCTGAATAGAGTATAATAATTTATTTAAATAATAACACTTAAAAACATTATGTCCTCCTCTTTAGATATTGTACTTTTTCCAGATGATGGCTTGCGTAAAGTTTGCCAACCAATTGTCGAAATGACTGACCGCCTAGATAACCTAATAGAAGATATGTTTTACACCATGTATAACGCACCAGGAATTGGTTTAGCCGCTCCACAAATAGCGGTGCATGAACGTTTAATTGTGGTCGATGTTTCAAAAGATGGTAACCAACCACTAGCTTTAATGAACCCCGAAATAATTCAATCTAGTGGTTCTATTATTTGGGAAGAAGGCTGTTTGTCTTTACCAGGGGTTTATGGAAATGTTACACGCCCGTCTAATATTTTAGTGCGGGGCATGAATCGAGATGGCAAAATAATTGAGCTAGAAGCCAGCGAACTACAAGCTATTTGTATTCAGCATGAAATTGACCATTTAAATGGTCGTTTGTTTATTGACCATTTATCCAACTTAAAGCGTACTCGTGCCATTAAAAAGTTCAACAAAGAACAAGCTGAGCTTGCACAAAAAAAGGTTCAATAATGGCAGTCAAACCTTTAAAAATTATATTTGCAGGCACGCCTGACTTTTCAGTACCCGCATTAGAGGCGTTAATTCAGTCTGAACATCAAGTGGTTGCTGTTTATTCTCAACCAGACCGCCCTGCGGGGCGTGGTAGAAAACTAACTGCCAGCCCTGTAAAACAAAAAGCACTTGCCGAAAATATAGCCGTTTTTCAACCTGATAATTTAAAAGACGCAACGGTTCAACAACAGTTAGCTGATTTGAATGCCGATATTATGATTGTGGTTGCCTACGGTTTGATTTTGCCAGAAATAGTATTAAACACCCCCAAATATGGTTGCCTAAATATTCACGCGTCTTTATTACCAAGATGGCGGGGAGCGGCTCCTATTCAACGAGCAATTGAACAGGGCGACCCTGAAACGGGGGTAACCATTATGCAAATGGATAAAGGATTGGATACTGGCGATATACTGGCAGTTTTAGCAACAGAAATTCAGCCAGAGGACACTTCCCAAACATTGCATGACCGCTTAAGTAAGTTAGGTTCTGTTGCTTTACTACAAACTTTAAACGAAGTTCAAGCAGGAACGCTACGCCCTATTAAGCAAGATGAAGAACATGTAATTTATGCGGAAAAACTATCTAAAGCGGAAGCGCAATTAGACTGGACACAAGATGCAGCAACCTTGGTGCGTAAAGTGCAAGCATTTAACCCTTGGCCGGTTGCCTTTACTAAATTTAAAGGCAAGACTTTACGCATTTGGCAAGCAGAAATTTTTTCTAACGGTTTAGAAAAAATGGAGGCTTTTCAGTTCGAAGAATCGCCAGGGGTGGTCGTGGCTATTCATAAAAACGGCTTTGAAGTTGCCACTGGCAACGGCAGTGTTTTATTAACCATGGTTCAACCAATGGGTAAAAAAGCCATGCCTGCTTATGATTTTGCTCAGGCACGCCAATTAACTGGCGAGCAATTAGGTTAAGCGAATGGAACAACAAATTAACAGCCGTTTTGTAGCCCTTAAAATTTGCCTAAGTGTTATTCAAAAAGGCCGTTCACTAAGCCAGTCACTCGGTGAAGGACTTGCCCAGTTTCAAGATAGACGTGAAAGAGCATTTGCCCAAAACTTAGTGTTAGGCACGCTAAGATGGCAGCTACGCCTAGAGGCCATTTGTAACCAATTGGTTAAAAAACCGCTTCGAGAAAAAGATGAAGATGTAAACCAGCTTATTTTATTAGGCTTGTATCAAATAATTTACCTAGACACCCCTGAACATGCGGCGGTTTCTGAAACTGTCGCTCTGACTAAAAAACTTAAAAAACCTTGGTCTAAAGGCTTTGTAAACGGTGTATTACGCAATTTTTTAAGAGAGCAAGCAACAATATTAGCGGAAGTTGATTTAAAACCTGCCCATAAATACAGTCACCCGCAATGGTTTACCAAAGCCATGCGTAAGCAATACCCTAAACATTGGCAGGCTATTTTAGAAGCCAATAACATTCCTGCTCCGATTACTTTACGCAACAACCAAATGTTTCAAACCCGTGATGAATTGTTAAATTTACTAACCGAACAAAACATTGAATGCAATGCCCACCATTTTTGCCCACAAGGTATTTTGCTGGCTCAATCTGCTGATATTAGCCAGTTTCCAACCTTTGATGATGGTGGCTTTAGCGTACAAGATGGAGCGGCTCAACAGGCAGCTACTATACTTAATCCGCAAAAAGATGAGCATATTTTAGATGCCTGTGCCGCACCAGGTGGTAAAACCTGCCACCTATTAGAACAGGTAAATAACCAAGCCAGTTTATTTGCCCTAGAGAAAGAGCCTGAACGGATTGAACGTTTAGCTGAAAACCTATACCGATTAGAGCTAGATGCGGAAGTTTGTGTGGGCGATGCTTCTATGCCCGAACAATGGTGGAATGGCAAACAATTTGATAAAATTTTACTCGATGCTCCCTGCTCTGCAACCGGAATTATTCGCCGACACCCTGATATTAAATGGCACCGAACGCCAGAAGATATTGAGGCTCTAGTTGAGCTACAAGCAAAAATATTAACCGCACTATGGCAAACTTTAAAACCAGGTGGACACCTTTTATATGCAACTTGTTCGGTACTTGAACAAGAAAACAGTGTGCAGATAAAAAACTTTTTGACAGCAACCGCTGATGCCAAGCTTATTCCTTTAGAAGTTAGCTGGGGAATTGAACCCAACAATGGTATAGGAAGACAAATTCTACCTGGCGAACAAGCCGATATTGAACAGAGCATTGAACATAAAAACATGGATGGATTTTATTACTGCTTATTACAAAAGACCGTGCCATGAAAAGCATAAAACGGCTAATTTTATTACTGACATTATTTTTATGGTTGCCATTTAATAGTCTTGCCGAAGATAAAAATGGATTAAATACTTCTGCTATTAACATTGCTTACTTGCATGATTATGTAGACCAACAACAGCTTTTAGTTGATTCTCAAGTTATTTTTTTACTTTCACAAGAAATGAAAGATGCCCTTCACCATGAAATACCACTCACTTTTGATATTGAATTTAAACTGGTCGAAAAAACCAGCTTACTGGGTATTACTTACCACCGAGAACGTAAACACATTGAGTACCAATCAAAAATTTACTTTCTTGGCTTTAACAACCAATACTTTATTTCAAACACCCGTTCCACTTCTTTGCAGGTATTTAATAACCTAAATGATGCCTTAGAGACCTTTGGCACTATTCAAAGCTTCAACATTACCAACCTGGCTGAATTACACCCTTCTGCTATCTATAATCTAGAGTTCAGGGTTGCTTTTAACCGCTGGGAATTGCCCACTCCACTTATTATTAACTCACTTATAGATACCGATTGGTATTTGTCGAGTGGCTGGAAAAGCATTGAAATACAATCGCCCTTAACTCAAATTATAGCACCATGAAAAAGAGTAAAGTTTCTAGCTTTGCCAATCAATATGGTTGGTTAGTTATCATCAGTTTAACCCTGCTTATATCTCTAACCATTATGAGCCAGGTTTTACAAAGTGCGAATCAGTTTGCTCAACTATACACCAGCGTATTACTCATTAGCTTAGTGGGTATTTTTATTTTATTAATGATGTTATTCAGAGCGTTAAAAAAATTACGCTCTGACTATAAGTCAAAGCAACCTGGTTCAAGAATTACCACTAGGTTAACCTCTTTTCTTAGCTTGGTGTTAGGCGTTCCTTTATTAATAACCTATCTATTTTCTCTATCATTCATTAACCAAGGTATAGACCAATGGTTTGACATTAAAACTGAACAAGCCCTTACCGATGCTTTAAATCTAGTCAAAATATCACTTGATGACCAAATAAGAAACCATTTAAATACCACCCTTCAAGCCGCTAAAATGCATCAAAAACCCTTAGCTTTAACCCCCGTTTTAGCCATTAATAATATTAGAAAACAATTCAACATTAAAGAAGTGTCCTTATACACGCTCAATGGTCAGTTAGTTGCATTTAGTAATATTGACGATGCTAGCACACAATTACCAACCGCCCCCATCGCTTCTTTATTTCAACAAATTAGACAAGAAAGAACCTATGCTGCTATTGAAAGCCTAGACAGTATTAGCGGTAATTACCAGGCTATACGAGTGATGGTTCCTGTACACAACCCTATCACCAATAAAACCCAAGTATTACATGCTCTTTTCCCCATACCTGACCGACTAACCCAGCTGACCAAAAACGTACAAATATCCGCAGGTCAGTATCGTGAATTGTCTTATTTAAAACAACCGTTAAAAACCAGTTTTACGGTAATTTTAACGGTTTTATTACTACTAACATTTGTCAGTTCTATTCTATTTACTATTAAAATACTATCGGGCATGGTTAGACCCGTTGCAATTCTTGCCAAAGGAACAAGGGAAGTCGCTAGGGGTGATTATAGCGTTGCTATACCAGTTATCAGCAATGATGATTTAGGCGAATTAACCCAATCTTTTAACGACATGATTCAACAAATTTCAAAAGCACGGAATGATATAAAATTTAGTCACCAGCAAACAGAGGTACAAAAACTGTACCTACAAACCATTATTCAAAATTTAAATAGTGGCGTGATTACCTTAGACATGAATTTACGTTTAAAAACCATTAATGATTCTGCTAATAATATATTAGAAGTAGACTTATTTCCTGAACTCGGAGCACCAATTCAAGATATTATTAAACAGAGTGAATCTAAACCCTTAAAAATATTTTTCGATGAAGTTTCTCCTCTATTCACTAATGATGCTAAACCTTGGAGCAAGCAACTTAACTTTAAAAGTGAACAATCACAAAAAATATTATTAGTACATGGCTCGACCTTGCCTAGTTTAGATAAAAAAATCGGTGGATTTGTTATTGTAATAGAAGACATTACCAGCTTAGTAAAAATGCAACTGCATGAAGCTTGGAGTGATGTTGCCAAACGCCTAGCACATGAAATAAAAAACCCACTTACTCCAATACAGCTTTCTGCTGAACGATTACAGTATAAATTATCGGAGCAATTACCAGCGAAGCAACAAGAGTTTCTTAGCCGTATGACCGATACCATTATTGCCCAAGTAAGGGCTATGCAAGATTTAGTTCAAGCCTTTACCGAATATGCTGACACGCCTAAACTTGAGCTAAAACCCATTAGGATTAATCAATTAATAGCAGATATTACTAGCATGTATTCAGAACCCAAAGCTAGCTGGAAAGTTAGTACATGCCTTGACCCAAATTGCACCACCATTATTGCTGATGCCTCTCGAATTCGCCAACTACTCCACAACTTAATTAAAAATGGTATTGAAGCTTGCGAGGGTAGAAAAAACTCTCAAATAACCATCTCTACTCAATGTATTGAAGACAACATTAAAATTAGCGTCGCTGACAATGGGCCTGGCATAGCAGAAAGTGCTAAAAACTGGATATTTGAACCCTACGCAACAGGCAAACCAAAAGGCACTGGATTAGGTTTGGCCATTGTTAAAAAAATAGTTGATGAACATAACGGCACAATTAAGGTAGAATCAAACCAAGGAACTCAGTTTGAATTGATATTTCCAACAGCACAGCAGCAGGAACTAAAATAAAAAATGAAACCCGGTAAAATACTTATTGTAGATGATGAAAAAGATATTCTAAGCCTCATGGAAGAAATCTTTCAAGAAGAAGGCTACCAAGTAACCACTGCTGCTAACGGAACTCAAGCACAGGTTATATGGCAAGACCAAACCCCCGATGTCATTTTTTTAGATATTTGGATGCCTGATACAGATGGTATTACCTTACTAAAATCGATGATTCAAGAAAAAATATTAGAAAACACCTGTGTCATTATGATGTCAGGGCATGGCACAATTGAAACCGCTATTGATGCTATTAAGCTAGGTGCTTATGACTTTTTAGAAAAACCTCTTTCTCTTGCTAAATTATTAATTAGTGCTGAAAAAGCCATGAACCATATTCAATTACGCCATGAGAACAGGCATTTAAAACAAAAGCTACCTGAACAATTTTTACCTATTGGCAAAAGTAAACTTATTCAGGATTTAAGAGATACTATAGAAAGGCTTTCTAAATACTCGATGCCTATTTTTATTACTGGAGAAGTCGGCACAGGAAAGCACAGAATAGCTGAAGCCATCTACCGACTAAGCAACCAAAGTGAACACAAGTTGCTTGAAATTAATGCTAGTGATTTTCAAAAACAGCATCACTTATTGCTTGGAGAAGAGTCTGATAATACTCCTTCTATAGGAGAATTAAGCCATGCCGACAATGGAACGCTTATTATTAACCAAATTGAAAATCTTTGCTCGGCGGGGCAAAAATTTTTAGCTCAATTACTGGATAAAAATTCTTATTGCCGGTTAAATAGTTTAAAAGAACTGCCTATTAATTTAAGGGTAATTGCTATATCTAACATGGATATCGAAGGATTAGAACGCTTAAAGTTTAACGACACCGTTTTAAGGAAACTAGAACCTATCCAAATTCACACACCATCATTATGTCAGCACACCGAAGATTTACCCGAATTAATTGATTATTTTATCGATTTCTTTTTAACTCACGAAGGCTTAAAATATAGAGAATTTAGCATTGCTGCAAAAAATACTTTACGGCAATATAGTTGGCCTGGAAACTTTAAAGAATTAAAAAACTTTATCCAACGCCTGCTAATTTTGGGCGATGGACAAGTTACTGATGAAGAAGTTAAAGCCTTGCTAAAAAGTAACCAAACAAAACATGCTTATTTAGCCGAATCAATTGACACATCAATTCCTTTAAAACAAGCTAAAGAATTATTTGAAGGCACTTACTTAAGACAACTTCTGATTGAAAATGGTGGCAATGTGTCAGCAACAGCTAAATCGTCTGGATTAGAAAGAACCAATTTGTACCGAAAATTAAAAACCTTAAATATTGACCCTAAAAACCCTAAATAGAGCAAGATATTATGAACATATTAATATTAGGCGCAGGACAAGTTGGAACCTCTCTAACAGAGCTTCTAGCCAAAGAAAACCACAGTGTTACGGTAATTGACCTAGATTCTGCCAACCTACAACGCTTGCAAGATAGATTGGACATACAAACCGTTAAGGGAGATGCCGCCAATCCCGATATTTTGCTACAAGCAGGCTTAGAAGATGCCGATATGCTCATTGCCGCTACTCTAAACGATGATACTAACCTGCTTGCTTGCCAAATAGCCCATATTTTGCATAAAACGCTCACTAAAATTGCCCGTGTTCGCAGTCATACCTATCTAGAACACCCTGAACTATTTGATGCCACTTCAAATCCCGCCGCCCTTTCTGTTGATGCCTTAATTAGCCCAGAGACCTTAGTAAAAGATTACATAATGCAATTAATTAAATACCCTGGTTCTTTGCAGGTGATTGATTTTGCTGATTCCAAGGTTCAAATTGTTGCTATCAAAGCAAAATCAGGTAGCTTGCTTGTAGGCAAAGAAATATCTGAAATAAAAAACTATCTACCAGAGAAAGCTGAAACTCGAATTGTGGCAATTTATCGACAAAATGAAGTGATTATGCCGACAGGGAACACCATTATTTTTGAAGGCGATGAAGTTTTTTTCATGGCCGCTCCCGATTCAATTCAAGCTATTGCTAACGAACTAAGAAGGGGGAAAGCTCGTCCTTCTCGTAACATTATGATTGCCGGTGGAGGTAACATTGGTTTTAGCCTTGCTCAAGAATTAGAAAAACAACACAATGTTAAAATTATAGATAGAGACATTAGCCAAGCAAGACATATTGCCGAAACACTGGATGAAGCCATTATCATCCACGGAGATGTTGCTGATAAAAACTTATTAACCGAAGAAAATATTGATGAGATTGATTTATTTATAGCCGTCACCAACTCTGATGAAGCTAACATTATTTCAGGCATGTTGGCTAAAAAGCTAGGAGTTAATCGTGTTATTGCCCTAGTAAACAACCAATCATATGTAGATTTAATTCAACTTAACAGCATTGATGTTGCCATTTCAGCACACCAAATAACCACCAGTCACCTACTGCATTATATGCGCGAAGGAGACACCGTAAAAGCCTTTATGTTACGAAAAGGGGCCGCCGAAGTTTTAGAGGTTATTGTGCATGGCAGTGAAAATAGCTCTAAAATTATTGGTAAAAAAATTGGCGATATTGACTGGCCAACTGATATTACTATCGGTTGCATAATCCGTGACGATGAGGTAATGATTGCCCACCGAAACATTATTATTGAAGCCGAAGACCATGTGGTAATATTTCTAACCGACTCATCACGATCTGATGAAATTGCCGAACTCTTTTCTCCGAAAGAAAAGAAAAGTTGGTTTAAGTGAGCTTTTTAAATGCACAGTAAATTAATATTTAGAATTTTAGGGCTATTATTGATGGTGTTCAGCGTAACCCTAATTCCACCGATTATTATTGCCGCCATTTACCAAGACGGTGGTTTTTATGAATTTATTGCTTCCTTGTTAGGGCTATTAATTGTCGGCACGCTTTTATGGTATCCAAGCCGAAATACCCATCACGAATTAAAAATTAGAGATGGTTTTTTAATCGTCGTCATGTTCTGGTTAGTATTGGGATTTGCTGGAGCTATTCCGCTTTATTTTGACACCAACACCTTTATAAGTGTAACCGATGCGGTTTTTGAATCTTTTTCAGGCTTAACCACAACTGGAGCAACGGTTATTACAGGGTTAGACCAACTGCCCCACGCCCTACTTTGGTATCGCCAGCAACTACAATGGTTAGGCGGAATGGGAATTATCGTATTAGCGGTAGCCATACTACCCATGTTAGGCATTGGTGGCATGCAACTGTATCGGGCAGAAACACCTGGTCCGGTAAAAGACTCAAAACTCGCCCCCAGAATATCTGAAACTGCCAAAGCACTTTGGTATATTTATTTAGGTTTAACCATCTCTTGTGCCGTTGCTTATTGGAGCACTGGCATGAACTGGTTTGATGCTTTTACACACAGTTTTTCCACGGTTGCCATAGGCGGGTTTTCTACCTACGACAATAGCATAGGACATTTTGACAGCCTACAAGTTGAAATAGTTGCCATGGTATTTATGTTTTTAGCAGGCATAAACTTTGCCTTACACTTTACCGCATTTAGAAACAAAAGCACCTCGCCCTATCGCTTTGATCCAGAAGTAAAAGTTTATGCCAGTCTATTATTAATCGGAATAACCATCACCACGCTATACTTAACCTTGCAAAACATCTACCCAACCTGGCAAGAAAGCTTGCGTTATGGTGCTTTTCAAACCATATCTATTGCCACCACCACAGGCTTTTCAAGCACCGACTATTCTATATGGCCCGCCTTTATTCCGATGATGTTATTAATGATGAGTTTTATCGGTGGCAGTGCAGGTTCAACTGCTGGCGGCATGAAAGTTATTCGCTTTGTTTTACTGGCAAAACAAGGTAGCCGAGAAATAAAACGTTTATTGCACCCCAACGCACTAATGCCAGTAAAGCTAAATGGCAAAATTTTACCTGATAAAGTCATGACCGCTGTTTGGGGATTTTTCTCCCTTTATATAGTGTCATTTATTTTTATTTGGTTATTGCTGATGATGCTAGGGCTTGACCAGGTTACCGCATTTTCAGCTGTCGCTGCCACCATTAATAATTTAGGTCCAGGCTTAGGCGAAGTCGCCGCCAATTATCAAAGTATGTCCGACCCTGTAAAATGGGTACTAACCTTCACCATGCTACTCGGTCGCTTAGAAATATTTACCCTACTGGTTCTATTTACCGCCGCTTTTTGGAGGAAATAATCATTACCGACCTAGCAGAAAAATGGGATGCCAAATACCAAAACACCTCCAACAATCAAGCAGTTTTTCCTGCTTGGGTACTAAAACACCACAGCCAACAGCTACCCTTAAAAGGCAAAGGGCTAGACCTTGCTTGTGGACTAGGAGGCAATGCTAGATTTATGGCTCTATGTGGCTTAAAGGTAGATGCTTGGGATATTTCAGATGTGGCATTAACCCATTTAAACAATTATGCCGCCGTAAACAGACTAAGCATCACACCAACCTTGTGTGACTTTAACCAAATGCTGTTTCCTTACCAACAATATGATGTTATTGTCATCAGCAAATACTTAAACCGTAATTTATTCCCACAAATAGAGCTAGCACTAAAGCCTGGCGGAAAACTTTTTATGCAAACTTTTCTAGCACCCGTGCAAGAAAACGCACCAAAGACAGAAAGTTTTTATTTAAAAAGTGGCGAACTCAATACAGCCTTCCCAAAATTAGTAACCGAAATCTATGGCGAGGGTTGGCTAGCAGAAAATGATAATCTTGCCCATAGATATGCTTGGTATATCGGAACAAAGGTTTAAGGA
>CAZZKU010000017.1:0-11578 GCA_964654635.1 uncultured Piscirickettsiaceae bacterium
CGCTCGTTGGTATGCTGATAGTAAAGATTATTCAGATTTTCTTATCAGTGATATCAGAATTCGTCAAGAATTAGAGTCAAAATTAAAGCATGCTTCTATTAGTAAGATAGCTATTGAGCGTGTAGCTAATGGTATCCGAGTTGCTATTCATACCGCACGTCCAGGCGTGGTAATTGGTAAGAAGGGTGAAGATATTGAAAAGCTAAAGCAGTCGTTAATTAAGATGACTGGTATGCCAGTAAATATTAACATTGAAGAAATCAAAAAGCCTGATCTAGATGCTAAGTTAGTGGCGGAGAGTATTGCTCAACAATTGGAGAAACGTATCCAATTTAGGCGAGCTATGAAGCGAGCTGTAGGCAATGCAATGCGTATCGGAGCTGAAGGTATTAAGGTAGCTGTTTCTGGTCGCTTAAATGGAGCGGATATCGCACGTGGAGAATGGTATCGTGAAGGGCGAGTTCCTTTGCATACACTTCGTGCAGATATCGATTATGCAACATTTGAAGCGAATACTACTTATGGAAAAATTGGCGTTAAAGTTTGGATCTTTAAGGGTGAAAAGCTAGAAAAGATTTCTATGACCAGTAGTGACAAGAAACAAGGCAAAGGCAAAAAAGGCCGTAACTAAAAGGAATACTTGTTATGTTGATGCCAAAACGTACAAAATTTAGAAAAATGCATAAAGGTCGTAACCGCGGTCTTGCAAATGTTGGTAATAAGGTAAGCTTTGGTCAATTTGGTCTTAAAGCCATGGAGCGCGGTCGCATGACTTCGCGTCAAATCGAAGCTGGTCGCCGTGTAATGACTCGCAAAGTTAAACGTGGTGCTAAAATTTGGATTCGCGTCTTTCCTGATAAGCCTATTACCAATAAGCCTCTTGAGGTTCGTATGGGTAAGGGTAAGGGTTCGGTTGAATATTGGGTTGCTCAAGTTCAGCCAGGGCGTGTACTATATGAAATGCAGGGTGTTGAAGAAAGTGTTGCTCGCGAAGCCTTTGAATTGGCTGCCGCAAAGCTACCTTTTAAGACACAATTTGTAATAAGAACGGTGATGTAAATGACTGCAGAATTAAATAAACAATCTGTTGAAGAGTTACAAGAGGAGCTGGTTAAGCTTCTTCAAGAGCAATTCAACTTAAGAATGCAAAACGCAACTGGGCAGTTGAAAAATACAACTCAGTTAAAGACTGTACGTAGGTCTGTTGCCCGTGTTAAAACGATCATTCGTCAAAAAGTGAGTAAATAATCATGGCTACAGAATCTATAAAAACTCGTACTATGCAAGGTGTGGTTGCTAGTAACGGTATGGAAAAATCAATTGTTGTTTCTGTTGAAAGAACAATTAAGCACCCTAGGTATAAAAAGTTTATCCGTAAGTCAACGAAAGTTATGGCTCACGATGCTGATAATTCTGCAGGTGTTGGTGATAAAGTTACTATTTCAGAATGTAAGCCGATGTCAAAAAATAAAACTTGGCAGTTGGTTAGCATAGATAATAAAGCAGCTCTGTAAATTAGTTGTTGATAAAAGAGTAAAATTTAGTATAATACGTTAAATTTTTAGAGCCACCTTAATGGTCAAGCCTGTTATTTTTAACAGGGACTAACTGTTTCGGTGGTTTTTGTGCTATCTATAATAAAAAGTTGAGTGGAGATCCCTCATGATTCAAATGCAAACTATTCTTGATGTTGCAGACAATAGTGGAGCGAAGAGAGTTCAGTGCATTAAAGTGCTTGGTGGTTCTAAGCGTTGTTACGCTCGTGTTGGTGATATTATCAAGGTTGCAGTTAAAGAAGCTGCTCCTCGTGGGAAAGTTAAGAAAGGTGATGTGTATGATGCCGTCGTTGTGAGAACAGCGGCTGGCGTTAGACGTCCAGATGGTTCTAAAATTAAGTTTGATGGCAATGCTGCTGTAATTCTTAATCCTAAGCTAGAGCCTGTTGGGACTCGTATATTCGGGCCTGTTACACGTGAGTTAAGGAACGATAAGTTTATGAAAATCGTTTCTTTAGCTCCTGAAGTTTTATAAGGAATTGATAAATGAATCGTCTAAAGAAAGGTGATGAAGTTATTATTATTGCAGGTAAAGACAAAGGCAAGCTAGGTTCAGTGGCTAATGTTATGCAAAATGGTAAGCTTCTGATAGATGGTATTAATCTGGTAAAGAAACATACAAAGGCAAATCCTGTGTCAGGAGATCAAGGCGGTATTATTACTAAAGAAATGCCAATTGATGCTTCTAATGTTGCTTTATACAATCCTGAGTCAAAAAAAGCGGATCGCGTTGGCGTTAGAGTTGAAAACGATAAAAAAATTCGTTTTTTTAAGTCTAACGGTAAAGCGGTTGATGCTTAATATAGGTTGAGATATGGCAAGATTACAAAAAACATATAAAGAGCAAATTTTACCATCAATGATGGAAAAGTTTAGCTATACATCTCCAATGCAAGTACCAAAGATTACAAAAATAACTCTTAATATGGGAGTTGGTGAAGCAATTGGAGATAAGAAGGTTCTTGATAATGCAGTTTCTGATTTAGAAGCGATTACAGGTCAAAAAGTTGTTAAAACTTTGGCTCGTAAATCTGTTGCTAGTTTTAAGGTTCGTGATGGTTATCCTGTGGGTTGCAAAGTAACTCTGAGAGGAAAAATCATGTATGAATTCTTGGATCGTTTGATCAACATTGCATTACCTCGAGTTCGAGATTTCCAAGGTCTTAATGCAAAAGCATTTGATGGTCGTGGAAACTATAACTTAGGTATTAAAGAGCAAATTATTTTCCCTGAAATTGAATTTGAGAAAGTTGATAAAATCCGTGGTATGGATATTAACTTTGCTACTACGGCTTCAACTAATGAAGAAGCGAAAGCTCTTTTAGAAGCCTTTAATTTCCCATTTAAAAAGCAATAGGGGTTTCGGATGGCTAAGCAATCAATGATTGAAAGAGAAAAGAAACGTGCTAAGGTTGTTGCTAAGTTCGCTGCTAAAAGAGCAAAGTACAAAGCGACATCTGTAGATATGTCTTTGGAATATGATGTTCGAATGGATGCAATGGATAAGCTAGCAAAGCTTCCAAGAAATGCATCCCCAGTCCGTCAGCGTAATCGTTGTCGTTTAACTGGTCGTCCTCATGGTGTATATAAAAAATTCGGTTTATCTCGTAACATGCTAAGACAATTAGTTATGCAAGGTGATGTACCTGGTTTAAGAAAAGCAAGCTGGTAAGGATAAATATTTATGAGTATGTCTGATCCAATAGCTGATATGTTAACAAGAATTCGTAATGGTCAAATGGCTGGTCACGAAAATGTTGTTATGCCTTTTTCTAAGGTAAAAGCTGCGTTAGCGCAAGTTTTTGTTGATGAAGGGTATGTTAAAGCATTCAGTGTAAATGACAAAGATGGTAAAGCAGAGTTAGCAGTTGATCTTAAATATTTTGAAGGTCAGCCTGTTATCGAGATGATTAAAAGAGTTAGTCGTCCTGGTTTACGTGTATATAAAAACAAAGATGAGTTACCACAAGTTATTGGTGGTTTAGGGGTGGCTATTATATCTACTTCTAAAGGCGTAATGTCTGACCGTGCCGCACGCCAAGCTGGCGTTGGTGGCGAAATCATCTGTTACGTAGCTTAAGGAGTTATTGGTATGTCAAGAATAGCAAAATCTCCTGTTGTTATCCCAGCTGGTATAGAGGTTTCTATTACTGGTACTTCTGTTGAAGTTAAGGGCTCTAAAGGAGTTCTTAAGCAGGTGTTTAACAAGGCTGTACATTTTGAACAATCCGATGGAAAGATTAATGTTTCTCCATTGGTTGAAAATAAAGACTCATGGGCGCAAGCTGGTACTGCTAGAGCAATTGTAAACAACATGATTATTGGTTGTGCCAATGGTTATGAGAAAAAAATGCAGTTAGTAGGTGTTGGTTATAGAGCAAAAGCACAAGGCAATAAGTTAAATCTTACCTTAGGTTTTTCTCACCCTGTTGTTCATGAACTTCCAAAAGGAATCACTGTCGAAACCCCAACCCAAACTGAAATTGTGGTGAAAGGTGTTGATAAGCAAGCTGTTGGTCAAGTAGCAGCTGAAATTCGTGGTTATCGTCCTCCAGAGCCTTATAAAGGCAAGGGTATTCGTTACGCTGATGAATGGATTCTTCGTAAAGAAGCTAAAAAATCTTAAAGGTTGACATAAAAGATGGATAAGAAAGCTACCCGACTACGTAGAGCTAAGAAAGTTAGAGCCAAAGTTGCAGCGCAGAATATCGCGCGTTTATGTGTACATCGTACCCCTAAGCACATTTATGCTCAGCTAATTTCTGCAGACGGTGCAACCGTTATTGCATCAAGCTCTACCGTTCAAGCGGATATTAAAAAGGAAGCTGGTTTCGGCGGAAACAAAGAAGCAGCTAAGATTGTTGGTAAAGTCATTGCTGAAAAAGCGAAAGCGGCTGGTGTTGAGTCCGTTGCTTTCGATCGTTCTGGTTTTAAATACCACGGTCGTGTTCAAGTACTAGCAGACTCTGCCCGTGAAAACGGCCTGAAGTTTTAAGAGAAGGGATAACTATGGCTTCAAAAGATTTACAAGATAGTCAAGATGGACTTATCGAAAAACTTGTTGATGTTCGCCGTGTTGCAAAAGTTGTAAAAGGCGGGCGTGTATTTGGTTTTTCCGCACTGGTAGTTGTTGGTGATGGTGAAGGTCGTGTTGGATACGGAAGTGGTAAAGCGAACGAGGTTCCTGTAGCAATTAAAAAAGCTATGGAGAAAGCACGTCGTAGTATCAGAGATGTTCACCTTAATGGTACAACAATTCAATATCCAATTAACTTTAAACAAGGTGCGGCTAACATCGTGCTTCTTCCTGCTTCAGAAGGTACTGGCGTAATTGCTGGTGGCGCTATGAGAGCGGTATTGGAAGCGGCGGGTGTGCATGACGTACTGGCTAAGTGTATTGGGACAACTCGTCCAGTTAACGTTGTTAGGTCAACTGTTAACGCACTAGCTGGTATGAATAGCCCTCAATTTATTGCTGCAAAACGTGGCAAGTCAGTTGAAGAAATCTTAGGTGAGTAACATGTCAAATAAGAAAACAGTAAAAGTTACATTGGTTAAAAGTACGATTGGTCGTTTACCAGCGCACAGAGCTTGTGTGTCAGGTTTAGGTCTAAGGCGTATTAATCATTCTGTAACCGTTATTGACACTCCAGAAAATCGTGGAATGATCAATAAAGTTTCCTATTTGCTTAAAGTAGAGGAAGCATAAAATGCAGTTAAATACTTTAAAGCCTGCTGAAGGCGCTAAAGCTGTTGCTAAACGTAAAGGTCGTGGTCAAGGTTCTGGAAACGGAAAAATGGCTGGGCGTGGTCATAAAGGTCAGAAGTCTAGATCTGGTGGCATGCCAAAGATTGGTTTTGAAGGTGGTCAAATGCCTTTACAACGTCGTTTACCAAAAATTGGTTTTTCATCTCGTAAAGCAGCCTATATTGCTGAAATACGTTTAGATGTAATTTCTAAAGTTGATGCAGAAGTTATTGATATAGCTGCTCTTAAAGCTGTTGATTTAATTGGTCAAAAAATCAAATCGGTTAAGGTTGTGAATTCTGGTGAAGTTAGACAAGGTCTAAAGTTATCAGGAATTCGTACCACAGCTGGTGCGAAGGCAGCTATTGAAGCTGCTGGTGGTTCAGTAGAAGCATAATATGAAAAGTCAATCAGCGGCAGGTTCGGGTTCTGGTGAGTTAAGCCAAAAAATATTTTTTGTTTTAGGTGCGTTAATTATCTTTAGATTGGGAACGCATATTCCAGTTCCTTTGATTGATCCAGTTGCTTTAGCAGCGATGTTTGAGCAACAAAAAGGAACTATCCTAGACATGTTTAACATGTTTTCAGGGGGAGGTCTTGAACGTTTATCTATTTTAGCCTTGGGTATTATGCCTTATATTTCTGCATCAATTATTATGCAGTTATTGACCGTAGTATCACCTACTTTAGAGCGATTAAAGAAAGAAGGTGGTGAAGCGGGTAGGAGAAAAATAACTCAGTACACTAGATACGGAACTGTTGTCTTGGCAACTTTTCAGGCTCTAGGTGTTTCAATTGCTTTGGAGTCCCAAAATATAAATGGGATGTCAGTTGTGGTTGAAGCTGGGTTGATGTTTAAGATAATTGCGGTCACAACCTTGGTTAGCGGAACTATTTTTCTAATGTGGTTAGGAGAGCAAATTACTGAAAGAGGTATTGGTAACGGTATTTCTCTCATTATATTTGCAGGTATTGTTGCCGGTCTTCCTGGTGCTCTTGGTGGTACTTTTGAACAAGTTAATACAGGTGCAATGCATGCAATTACGGCTTTTATTTTAATAGTATTAGTCTTTATGGTTATTGCGTTTGTTGTGTTTGTTGAGCGTGGTCAAAGGCGCTTACCTATACACTACGCACAAAAAATGCGTGGCAGAAAGTTGTATGGTGGTCAGGAAGGTCACTTACCTCTTAAATTAAATATGGCAGGCGTTATTCCTCCTATATTTGCATCCAGTATTATTCTGTTTCCTGCCACCCTTGGGGGTTGGTTCGGTTCGGCAGAGAATCTTGGTTGGTTACAAGATATTGCAACTACGATGTCGCCAGGTCAGCCGCTTTACATTCTTATGTACGCAGCTGCTATTATTTTCTTCTGTTTTTTCTATACAGCGATTGTTTTTGATCCTAAAGAGATTTCAGAGAATTTAAGAAAGTCGGGTGCTTATATGCCAGGTATTAGGCCTGGTAAGCAAACGCAAGATAGAATAGATGCTGTAATGGGTCGCCTAACACTAGCTGGCTCAATTTATATTACGGCAGTTTGCTTGTTACCCGAGTTTTTGATTTTGTATTGGAATGTTCCCTTTTATTTTGGTGGAACAGCTTTGCTGATTATAGTTATTGTGGTTATGGACTTCATGACAAATATTCAAGCACATTTGCAATCAGGTCAATACGAAAACATGATGAAAAAAGCAAATTTAAAAGGTAAATAGTTTCACTTGCAATTGAAGCTAGAATTATTAGTAGTATTTTAGTAAGAAAATGAGTATAATCGCTGGTTTTCTGCTACAAGCATATTTAAGGAGCGCAGAATGGCTCGTATTGCCGGCGTAAACATTCCATTTAACAAACACATTGTTATTGGTTTAACAGCGATCTACGGAGTTGGGGACACAACAGCTAAAGCAATTTGTGAAGCTGCAAAAATCAACCCAGCAACTAAAGTTCGTGAACTAACTGAAGAACAGTTAGAAGCACTTCGTGCTGAAGTTTTAAAATTTAAAATTGAAGGTGATTTAAGGCGTGATGTTTCTATGAGCATCAAGCGTTTAATGGATATGGGTTGTTACCGTGGTATCCGTCACCGTCGTAGTCTTCCTTTGAGAGGACAGCGTACTAAAACTAATGCTCGCACTCGTAAAGGTCCTACAAGACCGATTAAACGATAAGCATAAGAGAGAAAAGTTATGGCTAAAGCAAACAATCGTGCTAAAAAGAAAGTAAAACACGTAGTAACTGATGCAGTTGCTCATGTTCATGCTACTTTTAACAACACCATTGTGACCATTACAGATCGTCAAGGAAATGCTATCTGCTGGGCAACAGCTGGTGGAAGTGGTTTTCGTGGCTCTCGTAAGAGTACACCTTTTGCAGCTCAAGTAGCGGCAGAGCGTGCAGGTCAAATGGCAACAGAATATGGCGTTAAAAATATGGATGTCATGGTAAAGGGTCCCGGTCCTGGACGTGACTCTGCTGTTAGAGGACTTAATAGTGTTGGATTTAAAATTACATCTATTTCTGATGTAACTCCAATTCCTCATAACGGTTGTCGTCCACCTAAAAAACGTCGCGTTTAATTTTTGAGGTAGAAAATGGCTAGATATATCGGTCCAAAATGTAAGCTTTCTCGTCGCGAAGGAACTGATCTTTTCTTAAAGAGCGGTGTTCGTAGTATTGAGTCAAAGTGTAAGATAGATCAGTTACCTGGTCAGCATGGTGCTGGTCGTAAGCGTACAACTGAATATGGCACCCAGCTTAGAGAAAAACAAAAAGTTCGTCGTATTTATGGCGTGCTTGAAAAGAAATTCCGCATGTACTACAAAGAAGCTGATCGTCGTAAAGGTTCAACTGGTGTAAACTTGTTGCAATTGTTAGAGACTAGATTAGATAATGTTGTATATCGTATGGGGTTTGCAGCAACTCGTGCAGAAGCTCGTCAGCTGGTATCTCATAAAGCGATTCATGTAAATGGTAGCTCTGTAAACATTCCTTCTTATGAAGTGAATGCTGGGGATGTTGTTAGTATTAGAGAAAAGTCACGTAATCAAACACGTATAGCTACTGCTTTAGAGTTTAATGCTCAAGCGGCAGGAAGTGTTGGTTGGGTTGATGTTGATTCTTCTAAGTTTGAAGGTACGTTTAAAACTGTTCCTGATCGTTCAGATTTACCTGCAGAGATTTCTGAAAACCTAATCGTAGAGTTTTACTCTAAGTAACCCCCTTATACCTTTATCCGAACTTAAAAATTGGTTATTTATTTTTTATAAGTAGCCATTTATTAAGTTTGGCTTAAGGATTGAAACGGAGATAACTTTTCATGCAAGAAATGTTAGAGCAGCTACTGACTCCGCGTTTAGTAGACATCAAACAAATCAACGATTTTCATAGTCGTGTTACGCTGGAACCATTAGAACGTGGTTTTGGGCATACGCTAGGAAATGCTCTAAGAAGAATTTTACTGTCATCTATGCCAGGTTCTGCAATTGTAGAAGCTAAAATAGACGGTGTTCTTCACGAATATTCTTCTATTGAAGGCATTCGTGAAGACGTATTAGAAATTCTTCTTAACTTAAAAGAAGTTTCAATTAAATTGAATGAATCATCTGAAGCAGAGTTGACCTTGTCAAAAACAGGTCCAGCAATTGTTACTGCTGCAGATATTCAATTAAATCATGATACAGAGATAATGAATCCTGATTTGGTAATTGCACACCTAAGTGAGGGTGCTGTTTTATCAATGACTATTAAAGTTGAAAAGGGTCTCGGTTATCGCGTAGCCGTACAAGAATCAGAAACTGATGCTTCAGCAATTGGTGTTCTTAAATTAGATGCAAGTTTTAGTCCAGTGCAAACTGTTAGCTATGAAGTGCAAAATGCTCGTGTTGAGCAAAGAACAGATTTAGATAAGTTAATTCTTGATGTTGTAACCGATGGTACTTTAGGTCCAGAAGATGCAATTAAGCAAGCAGCAACGGTTTTACATTATCAATTGATTGCTTTTGTTGATTTGAAACATAAAGAAATTGTTGTACAGGAAGAAGAAGAGAAAGAGTTCGATCCTATCTATCTTCAGCCAGTTGATGATTTAGAGTTGACGGTTCGTTCCGCTAACTGCTTAAAAGCAGAACAAATCTACTATATTGGTGATTTAGTACAGCGAGCAGAATCTAGTTTGTTAAAAACACCTAATTTAGGTAAGAAATCTTTGCAAGAGATTAAAGATGTTCTTGCTCAAAGAGGTCTTGGTCTAGGTACTAAACTTGAAAACTGGCCGCCTTCAAGCCTGGTTAGTAAAGAGTTAGCTTAATTTAAAGGATAGTAGTATGCGTCATCGTAAAAGTGGTCGTAAGTTAAATAGAAACAGCTCACACCGTAAGGCAATGTTTAAAAACATGTCTGCTTCTTTGTTCGAGCATGAAGTTATTAAAACGACTGTTGCTAAAGCAAAAGAGCTACGTACTGTGGCTGAGCCTTTGATTACATTGGCTAAAGTAGATTCAGTTCATAACCGCCGTATTGCATTTGCCCGTATTAGGGACAAAGATGCAGTATCAAAGTTGTTTTCTGACCTTGGTCCTCGTTATGAGTCTCGTCCAGGTGGTTACATCCGAATTCTTAAATGTGGATTCCGTGATGGAGATAATGCCCCTATGGCTTATGTCGAATTAGTTGATCGTCCAGTAGTTGAAGAAGCTACGGAAGAAACAGCTTAATTTAAATGCCAGCGCAAGCTGGCTTTTTTATGCCTGCTAGAAATGTCCGTTAAAACATTTGATACTCATTTACACTTATTAAATGTAAATCCTCTTGTCTTACCTTCCTCACAAATTTTTCTTAATGTTACCACTCGATCTTCTGAATGGGCAGTTGCTCTAGAGCTTGCTAGCCAGTCTAATAACGTTTTGACCGCTTTAGGAATTCACCCTTGGTTTGTTAATGAACAGTCTAGTTTAGAGCTAAAGCAATTAAAATGGCTGTTAGAAAGGAATACGGTTGATTGTATTGGAGAAGTGGGCTTAGATTTTTATGAAGAGTATTTGCTGAACAAGCAACTTCAGCTTGACGTATTTTCCGAGCAGTTAGCAATTTCGTCAGAATTTTCATTACCTTTGTCTTTGCACTGTAGAAAAGCTTGGCAGGATTTAATTAAAATGCTATCTGCAGGCAGTTATTCTGGCGTTATTCATGGTTATACAGGTAGTATAGAGCTTGCAGAACGATTTTTATCCGTTGGTATGCGAATAGGTATTGGTAAAAACCTGTTAAATCCAAATTTTAAAAAGCTTCGTCAAACGGTTAAACAGTTAGATTTGATTTATATGGTGGTTGAAACTGACTATTCTGGTGATAGTGGATTTGGTATGCAAATAGAAGAAATAATTAAAGAAATTGGCTTAATTAAAAATATTACTTTTGAAGAGGTTGCGATCACTGTTTATGGTAATGCCAAGAAAATATTTGGAGAAAAAATATGAATTCACCATTAATTGAACGTAGTTTGTTAGTGTTTGGTGAAGAAGGTATTGCAAAGCTAGCAAGCTCCCATGTACTTGTAGCTGGCGTTGGAGGCGTTGGGGGTTTTGTGTCTGAATCTCTTGCTAGAGCAGGTATTGGCAAGCTTACCTTAGTGGATCATGATGAAGTATCTCCTTCTAATTTGAATAGGCAAATTATTGCACTTAACTCCACTCTTGGCTTAAATAAAGCAGAAGTCATGAAAGGGCGAATATTAGATATTAATCCTAATTGCCAGGTTGTTGTGCTAAAAAAATTTTTAAAACCTGAAGATATGGAAGAGTTGTTATCCATTCCTTTTGATTTTGTGGTTGATGCGATAGACAGTCTTAATTGTAAAGTATCTTTGATAGAGGTTGCCTTTAACAAAGGTCTTCCCGTTGTTTCAAGTATGGGTGCGGGACGAAGAATCGACCCTACTAAAATTGAAGTTTGTGATTTTAGTAAAACGCATACTTGTGGTTTAGCACGACAAGTCAGGCAACGTTTAAGAAAGCGTGGTATTAGCAAAGGTGTACAGGTGGTTTTTTCATCAGAACTGCCTTTGCCCGCAGGGTCTATGGAAGAGATAGAAGGGGCAAGAGGGCGGGTGGTAAACGGAACGGCTAGCTATATGCCAGGTATCTTTGGCTTAATGTTAAGTGGTTTAGTTATATCCAAACTAGTTGCTGTAGGGATATAAACCTGTTTTATTGACTAGCCTATGGGCTCTTTTTATGGATGAATCTTGTGCTAGGCGGTTAATGGTTTTTTTAAG
>CAZZKU010000018.1:0-11566 GCA_964654635.1 uncultured Piscirickettsiaceae bacterium
CTTAAAGAAATTTTTAAACAATCCCTTGTTTTTCTCTCATCTCTTGCTTGGTTTTCATTTCGACAGTCATATCTGCTGTTGGGCGAGCATCCATTCTAAGAACTCCAATCTCATCGCCAGACACTTTACAATAGCCATAATCACCAGAATCAATGGCTTTTAAAGACTTATCAATTTTAGCAATAAGCTTTCTTTCCCTATCTCTAGTTCTTAACTCTAAGGCAAACTCTTCTTCTTGAGAAGCTCTATCATTAGGATCTGCAGGAGTGATTGAATCAGCTTTAAGGTGGTCAACCGTGCCACTGGCTTCTTGAACTAACTGCTTTTTCCAAGCTAAAAGTTTGGCTCTAAAATGTTCTAGCATTTTAGGGTTCATGTATTCTTCGCCTTTTTCAGGGGAGTAAGAAGGGTAGTCTTCTATAAAATCTGTTTTTGTTGCCATTATGCATCTTCTCTGAGTTTTAAATTTATTATTTACGAGGGACTTTATACCAATAAATTAAAGCATAGACAATATTTTAATGTGTAAAATTTAAATTAATTATTTCTATTTGATAGATAATAGCCCTTAATTTTTTAAAAAGGATGTTTTTCAATGGCGAAGTTACAAGCTTTATTGTTTGATGTAGATGGTACTTTAGCAGATACCGAAAAAGATGGTCACCGAGTGGCGTTTAACTTAGCTTTTGATGAGGCTAAACTTGACTGGAACTGGAGTGAAGAACTTTATGGAAAATTACTAGCGGTAACAGGCGGTAAAGAACGTATTAAGTTTTACCTAGAAAAATTCAATACAGAATTTCAAAAACCAGCTGATTTAGATTCTTTTGTGAAAGAATTGCATGCCGCTAAAACCAAATTTTATGTTCAGCTAATGGAACAGGGTAAAGTGCCTTTAAGAATAGGGGTTGAGAACCTTATAAAAGAAGCTAGAGCGGCAGGCATGAGAATGGCAGTGGTTACCACCACAACCCCAGCCAATGTAACCGCTTTATTGGATAGCACTTTAGGTAAAGGTTCGGAATCTTGGTTTGAAGTAATTGCCGCCGGGGATATAGTCCCTGCAAAAAAACCTGCTTCTGATATTTACATCTGGACATTAGAACAAATGAATTTAAAAGCGGAGGACACCATTGCCTTTGAAGATTCAAGAAATGGTATTTTGTCTTCAGCAGGAGCTAACATTAAAACCATTGTTACCATTAATGACTACACTAAAAATGATGATTTTTCAGATGCAGTTTTGTTGTTAAATAATATGGGGTCGGAATCTAAACCTTTTAAAGTATTAGCAGGTAATACCTTTGGCGAAAGTTATTTAACTTTAGATTTGGTTACTAAGATTGCGGAAAGTTAGCCCAAAACCAACCTAGTCACACCAAAAGCGGCGCTATTTAAGGTCGCTTTTTTTATAGGCAAATTTTGCTTTCTTAAACTTGTCCAAGCTTCATTATAAGCTCCTCCACCTGTGGTAAAAACTCTTGTTAAATTGGTTCCACTTAGTTCTACAAGGTGTTGATAACCTTTAGTTTCTATGTTTGTTAAAGCTTCTAATATAGCTTGAAAAGTTTGTTGTTCATTTTTGGCTATTGGCGTAAAACAGGGCATTAAATCAGGGTTGTAAATAGGGAATCGTTCTCCTTTTTTAATTAAAGGGACATAGTTAAGCCCCGTTGTTTCTTTGCTTAAAGGTTGCTTACTTAGAGACTTTATTTTCTCTAAACTAAAAAACTTCAATAATGCCAAACCACCAGCATTAGATGCTCCGCCAGCAAGCCAATAATTATTTAATCGGTGACTATAAACACCTAATTGAGCATTAAATATAGGTTTTTCACTAATCATTTTAATCGCAATGCTTGAACCTAAAGAAGTCATCGCATCGCCTAATTTATTCGCTCCAGTTGCTAGAAAAGCGGCGATAGAATCGGTTGTACCAGCATGATATTCAACAGAATGGTCAAGCTGGTTTAAAAAACAAGCTTGATCTAATTGCTTAATAACCGTTCCTGGCTTAACTACTTTGGGTAAAGGTAGAGGGCAAAGTTGCTTTACCCAAGAAGGCCATTTATTATTAACCGAGTCATAACCCAGCTTTAAAGCATTATTTTCATCTGTTATATTATTTTGACCCGTCATATAATGCGTTAACCAGTCTATTTGATGAAAAATAAACAAGCTGCCTTGGTTTAGCTTTTGTTGATTTGGCATTTGTTGATAAAGCTTCATCACTTTAGCCAAGGAACTGGAAGCACCTAAAGCACCAGTAAAGCCAGAATTTTCATTTAATTCCTGTTGAGCATTGTTAAAAGCATCTTCTATTAGACAAGCTTCTTTGGTTGATGAGCAATCGTTATACATCATTGCTAGAGTTTTACTTGAAGAATTGGCTAAAAAAAGGGTTGAAGAAGTTGCGTCTCCAATAATATGTCCAATATTTTTCCAATGCTCACAAGGTATTGCATCTAATAGATTGTCTAGGCAAGTTTTCCAGACAGAAGGGCTTTGGGTTGATGCTTGTCCCTGTAAATTTGGCACGGGCATCGATAGGCTATTTTGATATAAAATAACCTGCTTAGAATTAACGATGCAAGCTCGTATGCCAGAAGTGCCTATATCAATGCCTAAAACATGACTTTTCATAAATGTTCCTTAATTTTTGAGTGACATTAATTTCAATATAAAGTAGAATTCCAAGCATCTGTACGCTAATACCTTAATTTCTATAACCTCATAACCTAACGTAGGAAGTTTTTTAGATGAATGAATTGCAACTGATTTTAATTGTAATTGCAATTGTTATCGCATTAGGTATTTATTTCTTGCAAAAGAATAAGCCAAGCACAGAAAATCCTGATGAACAAAAGACACCATTACCTAGCACACATACCACTACTAAAGAATCTGAAGCAAGAAAAAAAGCAAACGATGCTTTAAATGATTTAGCCACTCCACACATTCCTGTTTCTAACCAAACTCAAGCAAGAGTTGGGATAGAAGAGGATGAAAAAGTTCCAGAAAGCCAAATGGGGTTTTCATTTGAGCCTGATTCTGAACAAATTAAAGAATTTAAAGAACCTAGTGTAGCTAGTGCCACTAAACATATAATTATTACCGATGACACTATGCAATCAGTAGCTGGATTTTCTGAAACAAAACCAGATATTGAATTACCTGCTTTTGGAGTTCCTAATGACTACCAAGAAACCAGTACAGAAAAATCAAATGTTGAAACAACAGAAGAACAAGTTTTTGCGTTAATTGTAATGGGAACCGATGAGTTCCCTATGATAGAAGTTAACAAGGTACTTTGTGGCGTAGGCTTAGTGCTTTCTGATAAAGGAATTTTTGTTAAAAAAGATTCA
This sequence comes from uncultured Piscirickettsiaceae bacterium, assembly GCA_964654635.1. Classification (GTDB taxonomy): domain Bacteria; phylum Pseudomonadota; class Gammaproteobacteria; order Thiomicrospirales; family Thiomicrospiraceae; genus Hydrogenovibrio. The sequence goes on from CAZZKU010000018.1 coordinate 3,366, forward strand.
ATGGGAACAGACATTATCAAGCTAGCCAATATTTTAGAACCAGGTACTTTTACTGAACAACAACTAGCTGATGAAAATAGCTCTACACCTGGTGTAGTGTTAATTTTAGAGTTACCTACCACTGTAAAAGCACCTGCGGTAATGCACGATATGATTATGATGGCACGTAAAATATCACAACGCCTAAATGGTCGAATTTATAATATAGAACGTCATTTAATTAAAGAATCTGACCTACAACAAATGCGAGATGCTGCCGTTGCCTATGAATCTGAAGCTATCTAGCTTTTAATTCCCCATCTTATGACCTCCTCTATTTCTCAACAAGACTATCTTCAGTTAGTTCAAGATCTAAACAAATTTAGCACCGCTTATTATGTCAAAGATTCACCGATAATCAGCGACTTTGAATATGACCAGTTGTATCAAAAATTAATCAACCTTGAAAAACAGCATCCTAGTTGGCTGGTTAGCTTTTCGCCTTCGCAACGAGTAGGTGGCGAACCATTAAGCCAGTTCAACTCCGTTAGCCATGCTGTAGCCATGTATTCTTTAGACAACGCTTTTAATGATGAAGATTTGATTCATTTTTTAGAGAAAATAGAACCCAATATTGAAAAGCAACAACAAATTAGTTTATCTGCTGAACCTAAAATAGACGGGGTAGCCATTAACTTACGCTACGAACAAGGAAAGCTAGTTCAAGCAACTACCCGTGGAGATGGCAAAATTGGGGAAGATGTAACAAACAACATAAAAACGATCCGCTCAATCCCCTTAGCTTTAAACGGAGACAATTTCCCTGCCGTGTTAGAAGTAAGAGGCGAAGTCTTCATGCCGTATGCTTCTTTTAACGCTTTAAATGAAAACCAATTAAAACAAGGTGAGAAAACTTTTGCCAACCCCAGAAATGCCGCCGCAGGTTCTTTACGCCAGCTAGATTCGAAAATAGTTAGCCAACGCAATTTAAGTTTTTATTTATACGGCTGGGGAGAAATATCAACCGACTTTCCTTTAAAAGAAACCTACTCAAACACCATAGCACAATTTTCAGAATGGGGTTTGCCACAAAACCCAAACTCAAAAATAGTACAGGGAATAGAAGGGATATTAAGTTACTACCAATTTTTAGCAGAAAAACGAGCCGAACTTCCCTATGAAATTGATGGCATTGTTTATAAGTTAAATAGTATAGAACAACAAAAACAATTAGGTTTTACTGCCCGCGCGCCTAGATGGGCGATAGCACGAAAGTTTCCAGCCCAAGAGGTTTGGACAGATTTACTTGATATTGAAGTTCAAGTAGGGCGTACGGGAGCTTTAACTCCTGTTGCACGACTTCAGCCAGTAAGTGTGGGTGGCGTGATTGTCGCCAATGCCACCTTGCATAATATGGATGAAATTATCCGTAAAGATGTTCGCATTGGCGATAAAGTGGTGATTAGACGAGCAGGGGACGTTATCCCTGAAGTGGTTCAGCCAGTCTTGAGTTTACGACCTGATAATACGGTGTTATTTAAAATGCCAGCAGAGTGTCCAGAATGCCAATCGGAAGTATTAAAAGAGTTAAATAAAGCGGTTTATCGCTGTATGGGTGGGTTGGTTTGTCCAGCCCAACGCAAGCGTGCTTTACAGCACTTCGTATCCCGCAAAGCAATGGACATAGTAGGGTTGGGCAATAAACTAATCAACCAACTCGTTGAAGCAGAGTTGGTTAATCACCCCGATGACTTCTATAAGCTAACGATTGAGCAACTCAGTCAACTAGATAGAATGGCAGAAAAATCAGCAAATAAAGTATTTATAGCGATTCAACAATCAAAAAAAACAACTTTAGCACGCTTTATTTACAGCCTAGGGATTCCTGAAGTAGGCGAAGTAACCGCGGCTAACTTAGCTAACCATTTTAAAACACTAGCCCAATTAATGAGTGCCAATTTAGAACAGCTAATTATGGTAAACGATGTGGGTAACATTGTGGCAGAGAATTTAACACACTTCTTTATTCAGCTACATAATAGACAAGTAATTGACAACTTATTGCTACACGGAGTTTATTGGGATACAGTAGAGAGTAACGATAAAACAATAGAATCAGTGTTTAATAATAAAATCATTGTACTCACGGGGAGCTTATCCTCTATGTCACGAACAGAGGCAAAAAAACAACTAGAAGCGTTAGGTGCTAAAATAACCTCAAGCGTTTCAAGCAAAACTGATTATGTTATTGCTGGTGATAAAGCAGGTTCTAAAAAAACCAAGGCAGAACAGTTAGCAGTAGCTATACTTAACGAACAAGAATGGCTAGCAATGATGCCTGATAATAAGAGAGATAAATAATGGTAAGACCTCGTAACGTTGGAAGATATGTCGCCGAAAAAGAAACCCCTAATTGGGAACAAGAAGAATTTAACAGCAAAACTGAAATCAAAAAAGCTGCTCAAGATGTAACTGATTTTGGTGAATCTATTAGCAAATTAACTGAAAAACAAATTATTTCATTCAACTTACCAACCGAACTATTTGATGCCTTTATGTTATTGAAAAAAATGGGCAAAGGCCCGGCTTTAAAAAGGCAAAAAGCATTTATAGGAAAATATTTTCGTAAAGATGAAGAATTAATTATTCGGGTCAAAGAACGATTTTTAGAAATAGAATTAAAAGAAAAACAAAAAAACGCACACTTTCACCGCCTAGAAAAATGGCGCGATAGAATGCTTATTGAAGGCGATGTGGCGTTAAATGAATTTTTAGAAAACTACCCGCAAGCAGACCGAAGCCAGTTACGTCAATGGATTCGTAATGCCAATAAAGAAGCCGAACAAAATAAACCTGCCAAATCCGCTAAAGCACTTTTCCAGTATTTAAAATCGTTGGAGTGGTAGCATTCAAGTTTTTGGTTTAAATCCTAATGCAGTAAACAATCCTTTAGCAGTATCTTTTTTAACATTATCAGCATCAAATAACACGCCATTCATGGCGATATAGACCCCACACCTGGCGATTTTAGCCATTGAGAGTGCGCAACCAAGGTTAAAAAGGGCATCTGAATTACCTAGTTTAAAAGGGCGCATAGCACCAGTTATAATAATTACTTTGTTTACTATTTCTTTTGAAGTGTTTAAAAGTTTTGCGGTATCGACCATTGTGTCGGTGCCGTGGGTAATCACAATATAGTGGCAGTTGCTTTTTTCACAGGCAGTTAGAATAGTTTGTCGGTCATTGTTGGTTAGCTCTAAGCTGTCTTTTAGCATTAACACGGTTTGTTTAATGGGCAATTGACAGTTAGCTTGGGCAAGCATTTCTGGTAGGTGAGTTTGTGTAAAAACCAGTTCGCCCGTTAAAACGTTATAGTCTTTATCTAAAGTGCCACCGGTTACTAGTAGTTCTATAGTCTCGTTCATTTTTAAAATTACACTGGTTGGCGTAAAATTCCCGTCACAATTCCGAGTATTTCAATATCTTCGTTGTTTAAAATAAGAGGTTTCATTTCAGCATTAGCAGGCTGTAATCTAACACCAGCCTTTTCAATGTAAAGTTTTTTCATGGTAACTTCTTCATTGTTAATACGCACAATAACCGATTCGCCATTTTCAGCAGAAGAGCGTCTTTCAATAATAACGATATCGCCATCTTCTATTCCTTCTTCAATCATTGAATCGCCTTTTACTTTTAAAGCAAAAGTTTCTTTTTTGACCATCGTTGTCGGCACGGAAACGGTATCGTAATCCATTTCCATCTGAATAGGCATACCTGCCGATGTCCAACCTAACAGCGGTACTTCAACAAAATCTACATCTATTAATTCAATAGGGTCGCTAGTTTGTACGGCAAGCCTTTGATTTCTTTTGGGAATTAAATAAGCTACATTTGGCATGACATTTTCCTAAATTGGCAACACTTTTTTAAAAGGTTTTACATCTACTTTTTCATATACGCCAATAGCAATATAAGGGTCAGCATCAGCCCATTCTTTAGCAGCCTCTAGAGATTTAAATTCTGCCACAATTAAACTGCCACTAAAGCCAGCATCTCCTGGTTCATTACTGTCAATAGCAGGGTTAGGTCCAGCTATAATCAACCTTCCTTCCGCATCTAATTGTTTTAAACGAGCAATATGTTCAGAGCGAGCCTTGGCTCTAAGTGGTAAACTGTCTTGAATATCGTAAGCAAAAATAGAATAATACACTTTATTAAACACCATAATTTAAATAGAATGTCTTAATTCTACTGATTACTAATCGCTAAATAAAGAAAAATAAACCAATGCCTGAATTTAAAGCCGATTACCATTGCCACACCAGTGTTTCTGATGGTAGTCTTTCACCAGCAGAGCTTATAGATTTGGCAGTAAAGCATGAGATTACGCATCTAGCTATTACCGACCATGATACGACTGGTGGTTATAGTGAAGCTTTGCCTTTTGCAACAGAAAAAGGCATACAACTTATTTCAGGAACAGAAATATCTTGCCTATGGCAAGGGCATACTATTCATGTGGTGGGGCTTGAAATGGATGTTAATAATCCTACCTTACAATACGGGTTAAAGCTAAACCGTGTAAAACGTTGGGTAAGGGCTTTTGAAATAGATGCCAAAGCAGAAAAGAAGTTTGGCAGTTTACTGGTTGATATTTTGCCTAAAATTAAAGATGGCATGATAGGGCGCAACCATTTTGCCCAAGAAATGATAGCCAGAGGTTTAGTTAAAGACCAAGGCAAAGCTTTTGATAAGTATTTAAAACAAGGTCGCTCATTATATGTAGGGGTTGATTGGCCAGAATTGTCAAAAATTGTTAGTTGGATTACTGGCGCTGGTGGAATAGCCGTAATGGCACACCCGCATATTTATAAAATGAGTGCTAACAAACTAAATAGCATGCTTGCCGAATTTAAAGAAGCAGGCGGGCAGGGCATTGAAGTTGTCAATCAGCCCAAAGTTTGTTCTGACCAAATAGGTATGGCAGATAGAGCAAAAAGACTAGGTTTATATGCATCGCAAGGTTCAGACTTTCATCGCCCTGAACATACTTGGCGAGGGCTAGGTTGGTTAGCCCCGATGCCTAAAGGGATTGACCCTATTTGGAATCATTTTAAAGATCCGCTTAATCGCCCTGTAAAAGCCTTATAATATACGTTTTAAAAAATACCAGAAAGACCAATAGCGTGAAAACTCATAATAGCCAATATATATCAGTCCACCCAGACAATCCGCAAAAAAGATTACTACAACAAGTTGTGGACATTCTTAACAAGGGTGGTGTTATTGCCTACCCAACCGATTCAGGCTACGCACTAGGTTGCGGCTGGGATAACAAAGAAGCGGTTGACCGAATTCGCTCTATTCGAAACTTGTCTGACAAACATGATTTTAGCTTAGTCTGCTCTAGCCTTTCTCATTTATCAGAATATGCAAAGGTGGGTAACAGCCAGTTTCGTTATTTAAAAGCACATTTACCAGGTCCTTATACTTTTATATTGCCAGCTAGCCGTGAAGTTCCGCGCCGCTTGCAAACCCCTAAAAAGAAAACCATTGGTTTAAGAATAACAGAAAACATTGTGGCTAACGAATTGTTAAGTTATTTTAATAAACCTTTGATTTCAGTATCATTAATTTTACCAAACGAAACGATTCCGATGACTGATGGTTGGACAATTCAAGAAGAATTGAGCCACCAGCTTGATGCAGTTTTAGACGGTGGTTTTTGTGGCTACGAACCGACTACGGTAATAGATTTTACCGAAGAAACTCCTGTATTAATAAGACAAGGACGAGGAAAGTTTGATGCTTGAATTAAGCATAATGCAAAAAATAGCCGTTTGGGCATTGCCCGTTATTTTTGCGATTACCGTCCATGAAGTTGCTCATGGTTGGGCTGCTTTAAAGTTTGGCGATCGAACCGCACAAATGTTAGGTCGATTAACTTTAAACCCGATTAAGCACATTGATCCAATCGGTACAATTGTCGTTCCTATTGCACTATTAATAATGGGTGGTTTTGTCTTTGGTTGGGCAAAAGCAATCCCCGTTAATACTCGTAATTTTAAACGCCCAAAACACGACATGGCATGGGTAGCCTTAGCAGGACCCGCATCTAATATATTAATGGCAATTGGTTGGGCATTAATTGCTAAAATAGGCTATATGGTTTTGCCTAGCAACGAAGGTCTAGGTCAGTTTATGATTTACAGTGGTTTTGCAGGTATTAGCATAAACCTAATTTTAGCGGTGCTAAATATGATTCCGCTACCACCATTAGATGGCAGTCGAATTTTAGCGACATTTTTACCGCCAAAACTTAGCTACAACTATATGCGCCTTGAGCCTTATGGTTTCTTTATATTATTAGGGCTAATGTTTTTGGGCGTGTTAAGCCAATTAATATCTCCACCAACACAGGCATTACAAATTCTCATACTACAACTGGTAGGGCTTTAAATTATGGCACAACAAATTTCTAATAATTCAGGCGAAAAGTTACAAAAAATATTAGCAAGGGCTGGTTTTGGTTCACGCCGTGAAATAGAAAAAGTCATTGCCGAAGGTCTGGTAAAAATAAACGGTAGGGTAGCCAAGCTAGGCGACCGAGCTTTAGAGGGAGATAGCCTTAAATATAAAGATCAAGCGGTTAAAGAAAGTCGGCTAGCGACCCAGCCTACCCAAGTTATTTTATACAACAAACCAGAAGGTTTAGTTTGTAGCCGCAAAGATGAAAAAGACCGTAAAACCGTGTTTGAAAAATTACCACGCATTATTAATGGTCGCTGGGTATCCATTGGCAGACTAGATATCAATACATCGGGCTTATTAATTTTTACCAACAACGGCGAACTAGCCAACCGTATGATGCACCCATCTTATAGAATAGAACGTGAATACTCGGTAAGAGTATTTGGCGAAGTGTCTGATGAAATATTACAAACTTTACAAAAAGGAGTCAAGCTAGACGATGGCGTGGCACGTTTTGATCGTATAGTTAAACTACCGCAACAAGAAGAAGATTCGATAAACAAATGGTATAAAGTAACCATTAGAGAAGGTAGAAATCGTGAAGTAAGACGTATTTGGGAATCGCAAGGGGTGCAGGTTAGCCGTCTTATTCGTACCAAATACGGAGCATTTGACTTGCCAAGAAAGCTACGTCGCGAAAAACACGAAACTCTAACCTGGCGCCAAGTAAACCAACTGTTAAGAAGTGTCGGCATTCGTGAAGAACCACGTCCAGATATGTGGAATACCACCAACCATAAAGACAAAAGAAAAAGTTCTCCACGCTCTAAGCAAGCATACAAACCCCGTGGTAATTCTGATAAATTTGTCAATAAAAACCACACTAAAAGACGTAAAACAGAACGAAACGATGAGTTTGAAAGCAACCATCCAAGCAAACAAATTGATGATATAAAACGTCCAAATTACGCCAAAGGCAACAAACCGAATAAAACCAATAAACCCGTTTTGTCTCGTAACAACCAAACCGACAAGCCTTTGGCTAAAAAGCGTAAACCCATAACCAAAAGACCACCAAGAAGCAGGATTTAACAGATGAATAAAAGCTTAATCACCAACCTAGTTAGTATTGCCATTATTGTTGTTGGTTTTATCTTCGACAATAATCTAGTTTTACTTATTGGCCTATTTGCACTTTCTGGCTCTATTACCAACTGGTTAGCTATTTACCTGCTGTTTGAACGCGTACCTGGTTTAATTGGTTCAGGGGTTATCCCCAATCAATTTGAAATGTTTAAAAAAGCCATAAAAAACCTAATGATGGAACAGTTTTTTACCCTAGAAAATATTGACCGATTTATGTCAGAACAGAAGGGCGGAGCAGGGATTAATTTAACGCCAGTAATTGAAAAAGTGGACTTAAACCCTGCTTTTGATAGGCTAGTAAGAGTAATAATGGAATCCAGCTTTGGCAGTATGCTCGGCATGTTTGGTGGTGAATCTGCCTTAACGCCTTTAAAAGAACCTTTTATTTTAAACATGAAAGAATCTTTAATTGAAATGAGTCAAAATGAACAGTTTATTGAATCGCTAAAGTCACAGGTAGAACAGCCGGATATGATAGATTCTATTCAGCAAAAAGTTGCCCATATTATAGATTCACGCCTCGAAGAACTTACCCCAGAAATCGTAAAAGAAATGGTGCAAAAAATAATAAAAGAACACCTCGGTTGGCTAGTGGTTTGGGGTGG
>CAZZKU010000019.1:0-11325 GCA_964654635.1 uncultured Piscirickettsiaceae bacterium
CAGAAACGGCACTTGGAACGGTTGATTGGGCTCCTAATTTTGATGGTTCTTTAAAAGAGCCAATTGTATTGCCGGCACGAGTACCGCATATTTTATTAAATGGCACATCGGGTATAGCAGTGGGTATGGCAACCGATATTCCGCCACATAATTTAAGAGAAATTATTGATGGTTGTATTGCTTTATTAGAAGATAAAAACCTAACCAATGAAGCCTTGTATGAGATTATTCCAGGGCCAGATTACCCTAATCATGCCAGTATTATTACCCCTAAAGCAGACTTGCAACGCTTGTATGACACGGGACATGGTTCATTGCGTCAACGCTCTCGCTATACTTTGGAAGATGGGGTGAATGTAGTTATTGATGCCTTGCCTTTTCAGGTGTCGGGTTCAAAGGTATTAGAGCAAATAGCGGCTCAAATGCGTGCTAAAAAATTGCCAATGGTGGTCGATTTACGTGATGAATCTGACCATGAAAATCCAATTCGTCTCGTGGTAGAGTTGCGTTCAAAACGGGTGGATGTGCAAGCTGCTATGTTGCATTTGTTTGCCACTACCGATTTGGAGCGTAGTTACCGAGTAAATTTAAATGTAATTGGTTTGAATGGTCGCCCGCAAGTTAAAAACTTGAAAGGTATTTTAGTAGAGTGGTTGGGTTATCGAATTGAAACTGTTCGTCGTCGTTTACAGTTTCGTTTAGACAAGGTGTTGGCTCGTTTACATATTTTAGATGCTTTGTTAATTTCTTTTTTAAACATTGATGAAGTTATTAAAATAATTCGTGAAGAAGATAAGCCTAAGCCCGTTTTAATGAAACACTTTTCTTTAACCGATATTCAAGCCGAAGCAGTTTTGGAATTAAAATTACGCCACCTTGCTAAACTTGAAGAAATGAAAATTACAGGTGAGCAAGATGAGCTAGCCAAAGAACGAGATAAGTTGACTAAGATTTTAGGCAGTGAAGCCAGAATGAAAACTTTGGTTAAAAAAGAATTGTTAGCCGATGCGGAAGAATTTGGTGATGATCGCCGTTCGCCTATTGTCGATTTAGCCCCTGCTAAAGCCATGTCGGAAAAAGATTTGTTGCCTGCAGAAGCGATTACGGTGGTGTTATCTCAAAATGGTTGGGTCAGAGCTGCTAAAGGCTTGGATGTAGATGGCAGTGCTTTAAATTATAAATCTGGAGATGGGTTTAAAACACAAGCATCAGGACAAAGCCGACAAATGGCGGTGTTTTTAGATTCAACAGGGCGTGCTTATTCATTAGACGCACACAGTTTGCCTTCGGCAAGAAGTCACGGTGAACCTTTAAGTGGTCGTTTAAATTTAGCAAAAGGGGCGAGTATTGTCACGGTGTTAATAGCCTCAAATAAAGATAAATATTTTATGGCATCTTCTGCTGGTTATGGCTTTGTAACTGAATATGTGAATTTATATTCAAAAGGAAAGGCGGGTAAAGCGGTAATTTCTTTGCCTGCTAACGCCACAGTGTTAGAGCCTGCTTTGGTTAAAGAAAATGATTGGGTGATGGTGGTCACCAATGAACCGAGAATGCTAGTTTTCCCTGCCTCGGAACTGCCAATCCTGGCAAAAGGAAAGGGAAATAAGTTGATAACCATGCCCAAGGAAGTCGTGTTAAATGCGGTTTTTGCGTTTACACCAGGGCAGAAAATAGAGTTAGTTGCCAGCGGCTACCAAAAAACATTTGGTCCGACTGCCATTGAAGAAGCTTTTTCTACCCGAGCCAAAAAAGGAGTGGTTTTACCTAGAACTTTGAAAAAAGTAACTGGCATTCGTATAGGTGGTTAGTGGTTGGTCTTAAAGTTGCTTTAGGCAGATTAGACTTATAAATTTAAAAAAGTATAATTTATGTTTTCAAAACCCATTGCTATTCTAATTATTCTAGGAAGTTTCGTCGGCGGCTTTAAAATGGCTGGCGGTAACATGATTTCTCTTTGGCATCCTGCCGAGCTTATTGTTATTTTAGGGATGGCTTTAGGGGTTTTTATGGCGTCTACTCCTGTGTTTGTTTGGACAAAAACCATGGTATTTATTGGACGTTTTTTCAAAGGCGGGCGAATTAATAAAAATTTGTATTTAGAAGCACTTGGCGTGCTAGATGAAGTGGCAAGACTTGCTCGTTCTCAAGGTTTATTAGCAATAGAGCAACATGTTGTTGACCCCAAAAACAGTTCTATTTTTGCAAAATATCCGTTAGTGTTAGCTCATAAAGAATTGTGCAAGTTTATTGCCGAAAATTTTTCTTATCTTTTGTTAAATCCTCCTAAAAATCTAAACTATACTCATTATTTAGAAGACCAAATTGAAGATGTTATTCAGTCTATGATGGAAGTTCCTAAAGCAACAGGCAGGGTTGGTTCTTTGCTGCCTGGTTTTGGTATAGTCGCTGCGGTTATGGGAGTTATTTTAACCATGAATTTGTTGGGTGGCGATATGGATGTGGCAAAAATAGGGGCTTCTATTGGTGCGGCATTGGTAGGGACTTTGACCGGTATTTTCGTGGCATTTGCTGTTGTAGCACCTTTTACGCATGCAGTAGAAGTGATGATTCGCCAGGATCGTTCTATGTTTGAAATGTCAGCTTCTTTTTTAAATGCTTTTTCTAGTGGTGTTTCACCAACTATGGCAGGTGAAATAGGTAGGCAAAGAATTCCTGCAGAATTTGAGATTACTCGTGATGCATAAGATGACGCATAAGAGCTTTTAGGTAAAGGATATGAGCAGAAAAAAACGCGAACATGACTGTGAAGATTCAGGGTGGGAAATAGCCCTAGCCGATTTAATGACCGTGTTAATGGTGTTCTTCTTGGTCATGTGGCTGACCTCTATTATGGACCCTGAAAAACGCAAATCTTTTGTTGAATCGGTTATGGGAGAAAGCAGTGGCGGGGAACAAATAGAGGAAGAAGTGGTTGATGATATTGGTAAAAAAGCACAAGAAGTTAAGCCAGAAATAACAGTAGAAGATGTTCAAGAAGCTTTAAGTGAAGTTAAGGCTAAAGATATTGATATAGAAGAAACCCCAGAAGGAATTAAAGTCACTTTGCGTTCAGACAGCTTTTTTGAGAGTGGGCGAGCAAATATAACCGATAGTACTCGTGCGCAACTAGAGAAGTTAGGAGAGGCCTTGGCTGGGCGTGAGCAGGAAGTTAGCATCACAGGGTTTACCGATAATGTGCCGATTTCTAATTTCCAGTTCCCTTCTAACTGGGAATTGTCATCTTCCCGTGCGGCAACGGTTGCTAGAATTTTTATTTATATGGGCTTGAATCAAAAATGGGTGACAATTCAAGGAAAAGCAGACAATGAACCTATTGCACAAAATAATTCTCCTTATGGTCGCTCGTTAAATCGAAGAGTGGTTATTTTGATTAAACAAAGAGATAATCAGCCAAAAAAATAAAGCTCATTTATTAGTTTGAACAAATAGGACAATTTGGGTCAGGCTTTAAATTTAGTTGTCTAAACTGCATTGAATAGGCATCCATTATCATTAATTTTCCTGATAGAGTCTTTATTCCTAGCAAAGATTTTATCGCTTCTATTGCCTGCATTGAACCAATCATGCCGACTACTGGCGATAACACTCCATTACTACTGCAAGTTAGTTCTTGCCCACTGTCTTCTTTATACAAGCATTGGTAGCAGGGTGCTTTTTTATCTCTGAAATCATAGGTGGTTAATTGCCCTTCCCAGCGAATAGCGGCCCCTGAAATCAGTGGCGTTTTGTTTTTATAACATAATTTGTTTAGTAGAAAACGGCTGGCAAAATTATCGGTACAATCTAAAACAACATTGGCAGATTTGATTAGGCTATTTGCTTGGTCAATAGACGGTTTGTAATTTAAGGTATTAATTTTGATTAGGCTATTTAGTTGTTGTAAGTTTTGTTTAGCCGACTCTACTTTGGGCATGTCAATATTGTTTTCTGTATGCACAATTTGACGCTGTAGGTTTGAATCATCTACCTGGTCAAAGTCAACTAGGGTCAGCTCGCCTATACCACTGGCGGCTAGATATAAAGAAGCAGGCGAACCTAAGCCGCCAAGCCCAAATATAACTATATGAGATTGAGCCAGTTTTAGTTGACCGTCATAATCAATTTCAGGCAATAAAATATGCCGACTATAGCGGTTTAATTCTTGGTCATTCAATTCGGTTTTTTGCATAGGAAATCCCTATTTCTTTCCAAAAGTAATTCTAGGTTGGTTACTATAATCTTTCTTGGTTTCAATTTCATTGTAACCTGCTTGCTGAAAAATGGTTTGTACCTGTTCTGCTTGATTATAACCATGTTCAATGAGTAGCCAGCCAGTAGGGTGTAGGAAGTTTTTAGCTTGTTTAACAATGTTAATAATATCTGCTAAACCATTTTGTTTGGCACTTAAAGCACTAAGCGGCTCGAAGCGCACATCGCCTTGTTGTAAATGCGGGTCGGTTTCTTCAATATAAGGCGGGTTGCTAACAATAATATGAAATTTTTCAGTATTAAAAACACTCAACCAATCACTTTGTTTAAACTGAATGTTTAATTGCAAATTTAAAGCATTTTGTTTGGCGATTGCCAAGGCTTCTGCTTGAAAATCGACTGCGGTTGCGTTGGCTTGAGGAAGTTCATGTTTTAAAGCACAAATTATTGCTCCAGAACCTGTTCCAAGGTCTAATATTTCAATATGGGGGGGCCACCCCTGGCGATTTTTGGCTTTTTGCAAGGTTTCTTCAACCAATATTTCGGTGTCGGGTCTAGGTATTAATGTGTGTTGATTGACGTTAAAATTTAGCCCCCAGAACTCTTTGCTTGCTAAAATATAGGCGATGGGTTTGCCGACTAATCTTTGTGAAAATAAGATTTGAAATTTTTTAAACTCATCAGAGCTGATTGTTTTTTCAGGCCAAGTAAATAAATACGTTCGGGTTTTGTTTATAGCGTGGGCTAATAATAGTTCAACGTCTAGTTTCGGCGAGTCCGTGATACCTGCAACGACTAGGTCATTGCAGGATTGTTGAATGATTGTGGATATTTGCACTTTTTGAAATTAATTATTCAAGGTCGCAAGCTGTTCAGCTTGGTGTTCATTAATTAATGGGTCAATGACCAGTTCTAAAGCACCTTGGGTAATGTCATCTAAACGGTATAGGGTTAGGTTTATTCTGTGATCTGAAACTCGTCCTTGTGGGTAGTTGTAGGTTCTAATTTTTTCAGACCTATCGCCTGAACCCACTAAACTTTTTCGTTCTTGGGCGATTTCAGAATCGTGGACACGTTGTTTTTCGTCCATAATTCTAGCGGCTAGCAATGACATAGCTATGGCTCTGTTTTTGTGCTGTGAGCGTTCGTCCTGGCACTCTACAACCGTTCCAGTTGGAAGGTGGGTGATACGAATGGCAGAATCGGTTTTGTTAACGTGTTGACCTCCTGCTCCAGATGCACGGAAGGTATCCACTCTTAAATCGGCTGGGTTTAAATTTACCTCTTCAACATCATCTGCTTCTGCCATAACTACCACGGTAGCAGCAGAAGTATGAACTCGCCCTTGAGTTTCTGTTGCAGGCACTCGTTGTACTCGGTGAGCACCGGATTCAAATTTTAAACGAGAGTAGGCACCATCGCCAATAATACGGGCAATAATTTCTTTATAGCCGCCGTGGTCACCCTCTTGTGAGTTGACGACTTCAACTTGCCACTTCATTTTTTCGGCAAAACGGCTATACATTCTGAATAGGTCACCTGCAAAAATAGCAGCTTCATCGCCACCTGTTCCAGCACGAATTTCTAAGAAAATATTGGCATCATCATTTGGGTCTTTCGGCAAAAGCATCTTTTGTAAATCTGCTTCTAATTGTTCCACTTTTTTATTAAGCTCTGGAAGTTCTTCTTGCCCCATTTCTTTTAATTCAGGGTCGCCAGATGCAATCATCTCTTTTGCTTCTATTAAATCACCTTCTATACTACAAAATTCCAGAAAGGTTTCGGTAATAGGTGTTAGCTGTGCATGTTCTTTGGTCAGTTTTCGGTACTTGTTCTGGTCACTAATTATTTCAGGATCAGAAACTAAGTGGTTTAGTTCATCCAGTCTTTCAACTAATAGTTCAAGTTTGGCACGGATTGAGTCTTTCATTAAAATTCGCTTATAGGTAAGTTGTTTAGTGTCTAGTCTTTAGTTAGCAGGATTGCTTCAGCAGAGTCAATAAGATGCTGCTTACCCTCTATCCCCGCTTGATGAACATTGCTAGTTGCTGTGTGTAATAGCCTATTAGTAAGTTGGTTGGCAAGTTTAGTTAAGGCAATTTCAGGTTCTATACCTTTGTTTATTTGCCCAATTACCTCATCAATAGCGTGGTCTCTTATTTTATACGCTTCTTCACGATAGGCTTGGATAATAGGGCTTGCTTGTATTATCGCTTGGTATTTTGCCATAAATGCACTCGCTTGGGTGTCAATAATTTCTTCCGCTTCTTGAGCAGCATCTTGCCGAGATTTTTTATTTTCATTAATCATATCGGTTAAATCATCAACGGAGTAAAGATAAACATTATTTAAAAGTGATATTTCAGGGTCAATATCTCTTGGTACTGCTATATCAACCATGAACATAGGTTTATTTTTTCGACGTTTTAGGGCAGAAACAATTAAGTTTTTTTCTATAAGGATTGATGGCGAAGAAGTCGAGGAAATAATAATATCTGCATCTTGGATATGTTTAGGGATTTCAGCAAGGTTAATGGCATAGCCACCTAGTTCAGCAGTGATTTTTTGAGCGTTTTCAAGCGTGCGATTAGCAATGACTATCTGACCTATGCCACGCTCTTTAAAGTGTCGTGCGACTAGCTTAGTGGTCTCTCCAGCACCTAATAACAAAACAGAATAATCAGATAAATTACCAAAAAACTGTTCAGATAGGGTAACCGCTGAAAAAGCAACTGAAACAGGGCAAGAGCCTATTGCCGTATGAGTTCTAATTTGTTTGACTGTTTTGAATATATGTTGGAATAGGCAGTCTATTGTTTGATGTACCGTATCAGATTTTTGCGCCGTCCTATAAGCCTCTTTAAGCTGACCAAATATTTGCGGTTCACCCAATACCAAAGAGTTTAAACCGCTAGCAACGCACATAATATGTTTAATGGCTTCTAAATCGTAGTATTCGTATAAGAGATCATTAAGAGTGTTATTGGTAATGTTAAAAAACTGATGAAGCCAAAGTTTAATTTCTTTTGTAGGGTCTTCTGTAAAACTTTCTTTTAAGTTGCAATAAATTTCAGTTCGATTACAAGTAGACAAAATAATACTTTCAGTGCAGAGCTTTTTTTCTTTTAATTCTGTTAAAGCAAGTTGTACCTGTTCGCTAGAAAAAACAATTTTTTCTCGAACATCAACAGGGGCTGTTTTATGGTTAATGCCCAATACAAATAGTTTCATAAAGTAAGAATTCTTAAAAATAAAGGAAAAAAAATGATTTAGAGAGGTGTAATTTTGCTAAATTATGTCTTTAATTGCAAGTTTATGGACAAATTTCTGTGAGTAAAAGCTTATATACTTTAATAAAACCCATGTTTTTTTTGTTGTTAGTCGCTGTTTCTGGGGGCTGTACGCAGTTTGACCATAAAGAAGAGAAAACTATTTTTCTTGATGGTGAAAAATCTAAAACGCAGAAAAACAAAGAATCTGAGCAAGAAGATACTAAATCTTCTGTTGATAAGAGAACAGAGCATGCAAATGTTCCCCCTGAAATTATGTATAAAGTTATGCTGGCAGAAATGTTAGCAAAACGTAACCAAGGTAAGTTGGCTTTTGAAGTTTTGTACCCTGTTGCTTTAGAAACTAGAGATAAAAAATTAGCAGAAAGAACCTTTGAGTTTTCTATGATGACGCTTGATGTTAATTCAATTGGTGCGGCGACACAGCTTTGGATGGAAGTCTCTCCTGAAGAAGCGATGCCTTGGAAAGCTGCTTATTTAATTGATCTTCGGGCTGGGCAGGTTGGTGAGGCACTCGATAAGTGGCAAAAGTATAGAGTCTTATCAGAAGACAGTATTGAAACCATTTTAGTTGAAACTGGTTCAAGAGTGCCGCAAGCCGCTGATGCTAAAGTTGGGTTAACTTTTTTAAAGCGAATTAAAGAAAACTATGCGGAGCAACCAGCTGCCTATTTTGCCTTTGGCTCGGCAGCTGAAAAGTATCAGCAGTATTTGTTAGCAATTGCTCCTTTGCAGGAATCCATTAAACTTTACCAAAGTCTAGATGAAAACTTACTAAGTCCTATCTCATTAAAAGTAAAGCGAGAAGCACATTTACTCTTAGCAAACAGTTTTCTTAAATCTAAACAATACCAAATTGGCTTGGATTATCTCGCTGATTACATAGAAAAAAACCCTAAAGACTGGGAACTACATGAAAAGCTAGCTAGATTGGAAGTTAAAGCTGGCTTGTATGCAGAAGCAGAAAATCGTTATCAGTTAATTGTTGATAATGAACCTAATGCACATACTTCAGAGCTATCTTTGGGCTTGTTGAAAATGGAACGTAGGGATTTTATTGGAGCTGAAAAACATTTTAAAAACCTTAAAGAAATACCGCTGTATCACTCAACTGCTTCTTATTACCTAGCGTTGTCCAGTCAAGAGCAAGGCGATAGTGATAAAGCCATTAAATTATTTAACCAAATCAGTTCAGATGATTACTATATTGACGCTCAGTTACATATAGCCGAAATCATTTTTGTTCGTGAGGGTTTGGAAAAAAGTTTAGCAATAGTTCAAATGCTAGAACCAAAATCAAATAAAGATAGAGTGAAGTTGTATCGCGCAAAGGCGTTGCTCTATAAGGAAGCTGGGCAATATGAAAAATCGGTAGCAAGCTACCAAGATGCTTTGTCTATCGTGCCTAATAATGTTGAAATTTTAGTATTACAAGCTTATGTTTACTATGAAATGGAGGACTTTGCTAATTTCGAGAAGAATTTAGTAAAGGTTTTAAAGTTAGATGAAAATAATGTCGATGCACTTAACGGCTTGGGTTATTTTTATGCAGAAACAAAGCAAAAATTAGATGAAGCCTCTATCCTGCTTGAAAAAGCAAATAGACTTTCCCCTAACTCTTTTTATATTATTGATAGCTTAGGTTGGTTAGCTTATCAGCAAGGGGATTTAACAAAAGCAGAAACCTTGTTAGAAAAAGCTTTTTCTATAAGAGCCGATTTAGAGGTCTTATTACACCTTATTGAAGTGAAAGTTAGTTTAGAAAAAGAAGATGAAGCCATTGACTTAATTGAGAAGAATAAAAAACATTTTCCCGATAGTAAAAGACTAACAACTTTGCTTGGAGAGTTAAAAAAATAGCTCGATAAAAAAATATTAATAATTTAAGTGTAAAAAACTTGATTTGAACGTTTTTAAATGGATAATACGCACCTGTCTTCAAGTCTTTCTTGAAAACACTATGTTTAGGGCTATCGCCAAGCGGTAAGGCAACGGCTTTTGATGCCGTCATGCGCAGGTTCAAATCCTGCTAGCCCTGCCATTTTCTACCAAATTCGTCAAATGTTTTTTCCATGGCAACTGCCCAGGAGACGCCTTAAATGGCTTACAAGAACGTTCTTATATTTGCAGGTAATGCAAACATCCCTTTAGCTGAAAAAATTTCTGCTTCAACCAAAATCCCTTTAGGTGGCGCAACCGTTGGTCGTTTTAGTGATGGTGAAATTCGAGTGCAAATTAATGAGTCGGTACGTGGGACAGATATATATGTACTACAACCAACCTGCACACCTGAACCTGCTGCAAACTTGATGGAGCTTTTGGTGATGATAGATGCTTTAAAAAGAGCATCAGCTAAAAGAATAACCGCTGTTGTTCCTTATTATGGTTTTTCTCGTCAAGACAGAAGACCTTATTCAACTAGAGTACCTATTACCGCAAGACTGGTTGCCGACATGATGACGGTAGCAGGTGCGAATAGAGTTATTACGGTTGATGTGCATTCAGACCAAATACAGGGCTTCTTTGATATCCCAGTTGATAATATTTATGGTTCACCCACTCTTGTTGAAGACATGAAATTGTCCAAGCATATTCAAGAAGAGGATATGGTGGTCGTGTCTCCTGATATGGGGGGTGTTGTTCGGGCTAGAGCGGTTGCCAAATCGCTAGGTTGTGACATGGCAATAATTGATAAGCGTCGCCCTAAAGCCAATATTTCAGAAGTAATGAATATTATTGGTGATATAGAGGGGCGTGACTGTATTCTTATTGATGACATAGTTGATACAGCAGGAACGCTTTGTAAAGCCGCTGAAGCTTTGATAAAGCAGGGTGCAAAAAGTGTAACTGCTTATGTTATTCATCCCGTTTTATCTGGTCCTGCGGTTGAGAATATTGAAAAGTCTTCGCTTATTGAACTGGTAATTACTGATACGATTCCTTTGTCAGATAAAGCTAAAAATTCAGCTAAAATCCGTCAAGTTTCAATCGCCCCTGTACTGGGTGAAACAATTAGACGAGTCAACCAAGAAGAGTCCGTTTCTGAAATAATGCCGGTGGGCTAGTATCGCCAACAATCTCTTGGTATTAAACCTTTTAAAAAACACCAAATTAGAGGTGTTTTTTTGTTTCTAACGCTTTATTTTTACACTAATTTCTGTATAATATCGCACTTCATTTCTATGCTTGGTCGCGAGCATGGAGTATTTAAACTTGTTTAAATTACTTTAAGTTATAGAAAGTGGTTAAACAAATTTCGGAGAATTATTATGAGTCAAGTTTGGACTGCAGAACTACGTACTGAAGAAGGGAAAGGAGCGAGCCGCCGCCTTCGTCATGCGGGTAAAATTCCAGCAATTATTTATGGTGCTGGTAAAGACGCTAAATCAATTTCATTAGCGTCAAACAAAGTGCAAAACGCACTAGAAGATGAAGATTTATTTAACTCAGTATTGAGCGTAGAGGGAGCTGGTACAAAAGAAGAGTGTATCATCAAAGACCTACAGCGTCATCCAGCAACCGGTTTGGTATCTCATATTGATTTTCAACGTGTTGGTAAATCAACGCTTATTACTAAGCGTATTCCGCTTGAATTTACAGGTCAAGCAAAGTCTCCAGGTGTTAAAGCTGGTGGAGTGATGAGCTTTATGCAACAAACAGTTGAAGTACGCTGTAAAGCAAAAGAATTGCCTACTAAGTTGGTTATTGATGTATCCGCTATGAACGATGGTGAAAGTCTTCGTTTATCTAGTTTAGATATGCCTAAAGGTGTTACTCTTACCGCATTAAGCCACGGTAGTTCAGATTACGATCAATCTGTTGT